>NZ_NDIM01000186.1:0-21673 GCF_002241375.1 Vibrio sp. V19_P1S1T109
GAACGACACTCTGTAACACATGAATTGCCAATCAAAGCTAGCAAGAATTATCAATAGACAGTGTCAAATCTGGGTAGGAATACTGGACTATTTGCTTATTTTGCCACTCTCTTTCCAATCAAAAAGGATATGAATCATTGAACTCACAGTGAGTTTCGAGTGACTTCATGGTTTAACAATTTTTGCCAACTTTCCTTATCTGCGATTTAATTGACGACAAAACAACCAAAAACAAACATCTCGCGAACAAAAGTGAAAACGATTACATCTCAATTTAATGGCACTAACCATGAAAAAATGAAAACTAATCATTTGTTTTTATGCACAAATTAATTCCCTTGTAACATTTGTCACAGAAATACATTCAGTTGCACACGACAATGCCGTTCTCTTTCGAATGAAACATTTTTTATCGTTCGAGCTTTAGAACCATCGCACTACATTAATGAGGTCAACTATGTTTGGTATCTTTAAACCCCAAGCGCATATCGAGAGGCTCGCTACTGAGCGGCTCGATAGCACTTATAGCCGCTTGCGCTGGCAGTTATTCATCAGTATTTTCTTCGGCTACGCAGGCTACTACCTTGTTCGTAAGAACTTTAGTTTGGCGATGCCTTATTTGATTGACCAAGGTTTTAGCCGCGGTGATCTCGGGGTAGCTCTTGCCGCCGTATCGATTGCTTATGGCTTATCTAAATTCTTAATGGGGAGCGTTTCTGACCGCTCTAACCCACGCTACTTCTTAAGTGCAGGCCTTTTAATGTCTGCGTTAGTGATGTTCTGTTTCGGTTTTATGCCGTGGGCAACAGGCAGCATTACTGCGATGTTTATTTTGCTGTTCTTAAACGGTTGGTTCCAAGGTATGGGCTGGCCTGCTTGTGGCCGTACCATGGTTCACTGGTGGTCACGTAAAGAACGTGGGGAAATTGTTTCTGTATGGAACGTAGCCCACAACGTCGGCGGTGGCTTAATTGGTCCCCTTTTCTTGTTTGGTCTTTGGGCATTTAACGATGACTGGCGCGCCGCATTTTACGTTCCTGCCTTTTTTGCGACCTTAGTTGCCATTTTCATTTGGATGACGCTGCGCGATACGCCGCAATCTTGTGGTTTACCACCGATTGAAGAGTATAAAGATGACTACCCAGACGACTACGATAAATCTCATGAGAATGAGATGACCGCGAAGGAAATTTTCTTTAAGTACGTTTTCTCTAACAAATTGTTGTGGTCTATCGCTATTGCCAACGCTTTTGTGTATCTCATTCGTTATGGCGTATTGGACTGGGCTCCTGTTTATTTGAAAGAAGCCAAAGAGTTCACCGTTGATAAATCTTCTTGGGCGTACTTCTTGTATGAGTGGGCAGGTATTCCGGGAACGCTATTGTGTGGTTGGATATCCGACAAAGTATTCAAAGGCCGTCGTGCACCTGCGGGCATCTTATTCATGGTTCTTGTTACTTTTGCGGTACTCATTTACTGGTTTAACCCTGCTGGTAACCCAGGTATCGACATGGCGGCTCTTGTTGCGATTGGTTTCTTAATTTATGGCCCAGTAATGTTGATTGGTTTATACGCACTGGAACTGGCTCCGAAAAAAGCAGCAGGTACCGCAGCAGGTTTAACAGGTTTGTTTGGTTATCTCGGCGGCGCAGTAGCGGCAAATGCGGTATTGGGTTACACCGTTGACCACTTTGGTTGGGATGGCGGCTTTATGATCCTAGTCGCTTCGTGCGGTATTTCTATCCTTTGTCTGCTGTATGCCTACATTGGCGAGCGTGCTCACCATAAAGAAAAAGACAGACTTGCGGAAGAAAAAGCGTCAACACAATCATAAATCTGACACCTAAATGTGTTGAATTTACGTTACGCACTGTTCACTTTGAATCAAAACTCTCCCCCTGCAACGTCAGGGGGAATTTTTAAGGATAACAATATGAAACTGACACTACTCGCACTTTCCATGGCTACTTTAGCCAGCTCGGCGTGGGTTCAAGCAGAACCATTGGTGATAGCGCATCGCGGCGCTTCCGGTTATCTGCCTGAACATACCCTTGAAGCCAAAGCGCTTGCTTACGGCATGAAGCCTGATTTTATTGAACAAGATGTCGTGATGACCAAGGATGACCAATTGGTGGTTCTGCACGATCACTATCTTGACCGCGTCACTGACGTTGCCGAGCGTTTCCCTGACCGTGCACGTGGTGATGGCCGCTATTACGCCATCGATTTTACGCTGGCAGAGATCAAAAGCCTGCGCGTAACTGAAGGTTTTAATATCGATGACAAAGGCAATAAAACTGCTGGTTTCCCCAACCGTTTCCCTCTTTGGAAATCAGACTTCACCGTCCCAACCTTAGCGGAAGAGATCGAGCTGATCCAAGGGCTGAACAAAACGCTCGGTTACGATATTGGTATTTATCCAGAAATCAAAGCGCCTTGGTTCCACCGCCATGAAGGGAAAGACATCAGTAAAGCGGTACTGAAAATGTTGAAGGAATATGGTTACGACAGTCAAGAGTCAAACGTTTACTTGCAATGTTTCGATCCTATCGAGCTAAAACGCATTAATGATGAACTGCTTCCAGCAATGAACATGGACCTCAAACTGGTTCAATTGATGGCCTACACCGATTGGAATGAGACCATGATCTATGATGGCGACCAAGCACAGCCATACAGCTATGATTGGATGTTCGAAGCAAACGGCATGAAGCAAGTCGCCACCTACGCCGATGGCATTGGCCCGTGGAAACCTATGTTGGTTGACGACGCTTCAACCAAAGAAAACATCATCATCAAGCCATTGATGAAAGCCGCTAAAACCGCCGGATTAGTCGTTCATCCTTATACCTTCCGCGCAGAACCCGATCGCATTGCACCTTATGCCGACAGCTTTGATGGGATGCTCGATGTGTTCTACAACACTGTAAAAGTGGATGGTTTATTTACGGACTATCCCGATAAAGCAGTGGAGTTTTTGCATTCAACTCGCTAAGTAAGCGTGATTAACCTTACCACTCTGACACGCTTCATCCCCAGTATCATCATGCTGGGGATGTTATTTTTGGTGACTTAATGCCTTCACCACCTTAAGCACATGCTTATTTAAGTTACTAGCTTCCCAAAGCACCGCAATTTGGCTGTTAAAAGGCATCTCCTCGATAGGAGTGATCACGGCAGAATCATCGATATGTTCAGCCAGTGATTGGGGTACAACAGCTACGCCAAATCCCGCCTGAGCCATTGCAACCATAGACCTCAACTGTGGAGCCGAAAAACGTCGATCGACACGGATGCCCACATCGTCAAACAGCGCTTTCATACCATCATGCAATGCTGGCCCCGTTTCACGAGGAAACAACAAAACGTACTCATTTTTTAACTGAGCTAAAGTAAGGCGATCTTTTCCAGCCAATGGATGCCCTAAAGGGATCACCGCGACAAAAGGCTCTTCAAATAAAACCACCCGCTGTAAAGACTCACTGGCATAACAAGGTAAACGCACCAATGCTATATCCAACTGCTTAGCTTTCAACTGCTCAACCAACTCTGGCATCGCTTGCTCAACCGCGGTGAGATTCACGTTTGAAAAACTGTCCCTTATCTCCCGCACTCGGGATAATATTTGGGTATTCATCGCAACCGAAGTCGCAAAGCCCATCCGCACTTCATTTTTTTCTCCACGCGCCAGCTGTTTTACTTTCGCCTTCGCTCGATCCACATCATTTAAGATGGTGACCGCATCGACATAAAACATTTGCCCAGCCTCGGTCAGCTCTACCCCACGTGGTAAACGCTTGAATAACAGCGTATCGAGCTCATGCTCCAATTTCTTTATCTGCTGGCTCAACGGTGGTTGAGCAATACCTAACACTTCAGCCGCTCGTGTGAAATGGCGAGTTTGTGCCACCGCCACAAAATACTTGAGATAGCGAAACTCCATATCTTTTCCATATAGAAATAAATCTTATTTATATTGGATTTAGCCACGTGGAGAAGTCAATCTAAATATACACTTTATTGCATAAATGGTTATTCTCATGCGTGGATTCTACACTCCGCTTTGTGCTTGTTCTCTCGATGTAGCAAAAGAGTTTGCTGAATATCATCATGTAACGGGTGATGGAGAGATTTACCAAACTTCGTTGATGAGTGCGTTGATTGCTGGCGTTTATGAAGGCGCAACAACAGTTGAACAACTGCTGCAACATGGCGATTTTGGCTTGGGCACATTCAATCAATTAGACGGTGAGCTCATTGCGTTTGATAAAGAGGTTTTCCAATTAAAAGCCGATGGTTCGGCTAACCCCGCACACTTAGCGCAGCAAACCCCCTTCGCCGTCATGACTTTTTTCACTCCTGATGTCGAAGTTCCTATCACCTCTAAAATGTCTCGTGCTGACGTTCATCATCTGATTGATGAGCTAGTACCCAGTGACAATATTTTCTGCGCAGTACGCATTGACGGTTTATATCAGTTTGTCAGAACGCGTACCGTGCCGCGTCAAACTCGCCCATTTCGCCCAATGTTGGATGTTGTAAAAGAGCAGCCCACATTTAATTTCACCTTCAAACAAGGCGTTATCGCCGGTTTTAGAAGCCCGCAGTACACCACAGGTATTAACGTTCCGGGGTATCACGAACATTTCATTACCGAAGATAGAAAAGGCGGCGGCCACATACAGGACTACTCTATTTCGTCGGGCTTTTTGCAAATTGGCAAAGTATCGCGCTTGGTAATTGATACCCCGACTTCGCTAGATTTCCTTAAAGCCAACCTAGCTCCCAATGACATCCGAACCGCGATTGAAAAAGCGGAAAAATAGCGCTGAACAGGAGAAAAATAATTGAATTGAAAAAAGCCGCCAGATAGCACCACCACTTCGTGAAGAAGTGTCAACGTCAGTCAACAATAAGGGTATAAAAATGAATACAAAACCTACCACTAGAAATGGCGCTCAATTAATCGCTCAACAGCTGGAATCTTTGGGTGTCCGCTATATTTTTGGCATTCCGGGGGCCAAAATTGATCGGTTATTTGACGCCATTGAAGACATCAATATTCAAATGATCCCAGTGCGTCACGAAGCCAATGCGGCCTTTATGGCCGGCGTCATCGGCCGTTTAACCGGCAAAGCTGGAGTCACCATGGTGACCTCAGGCCCGGGCTGTGGCAACTTGGTTTCAGGGGTTGCCACTGCCAATTCAGAAGGTGACCCGCTGGTCGCTATCGGCGGCGCGGTCAAACGAGCAGATCAACAAAAGCAAACGCACCAGAGTATGGATACCGTCAGTATTTTCCGCTCTATCACAAAATCCAGTGCAGAAATTCAACATGTTGATGCCGCCAGCGAAGTGATGGCCAATGCCTTTCGCACAGCAGAATCAGGCCGGCCGGGGGCGTGTTTCGTTAGCATTCCCCAAGATGTGTTATCCGACCACACTCTCACTGATATTATTGTTCCATCACGTAATGCTCATTCAAGCCAAGCCAGCCCAGAAGCGATCGAAGAAGCCATTACCCGAATCGAGCGGTCACAGCGCTGCGTCGTCTTACTCGGCTTACACGCCAGTCGCGCTGAAAATGCTCAAGCCATCAGCCGTTTTTTGCGCACAACTCAACTGCCTGTAGTCGGAACCTATCAAGCCGCTGGGGCAGTTGATATTAACTATTATCACCATTTCGCTGGCCGCGTAGGTTTATTTAACAATCAGCCCGGAGATGTATTGCTGCAAGATGCTGACCTGATTGTCACTATTGGTTTTAACCCCATCGAGTACGACCCAGAACTTTGGAACGCAAAACAGTCCCCAATCATCCACTTAGACATTGAACCAGCAGAGTATCAGCTCAATTACCAACCTTGTGTGGAAATTGTCGGCAATATCGTTCAATCACTGGATGATATGATCGATTGTGTCACCAATTTCGCACGCCTCTCTCCCAAAGCCTTATCGATTTTAGAGGAAGTGGCACAACAGCGGCAGATAATAAAATCCTACCCTACTCGTCAATCTCAGCATGGGTTTCATCCATTAACCTTAATCAAAGCGATGCAATCCATTATTACCCCAGACACCACCTTGTGTCTGGATATGGGCAGCTTCCATATCTGGATTGCGCGCTATTTAAGCTGTTTTCGCGCCCGTCAAATGCTGATTTCAAATGGTCAGCAAACTATGGGCGTTGCCCTACCTTGGGCGATTGGTGCAAACCTGCTTAAACCCAGCACCAAAGTGGTCTCTGTTTCTGGTGATGGCGGCTTCATGCAATCAAGCATGGAGTTAGAAACGGCCGTCCGCCTAAAATGCAACATCGTACATATCATCTGGGTCGATAACGCCTACAACATGGTCGAGATACAAGAGATGAAAAAGTATCAACGCCCGTCCGGAATAAAATTTGGCCCAATAGACTTTAAAGCGTATGCCGAATCATTTGGCGCGCAAGGCTTTGCCGTGACCGAACGTCATCAACTGATGCCTATGCTGCATCAAGCCATGGAAACTCAAGGACCTGCTGTCATCGCTATCCCCGTTGATTACAGCGACAACTACAAGTTGATGCTACCCAGAACACAAGAAAATCGAGATCCAATTTTTGAGCATATCGAAGGAGAAACAATATGAATGGTTTAACCCATAAAGTCGCTTTAGTCACGGGTGCCGCCAACGGCATCGGCTTTGCGATAGCACAGCGTTTATATGATGAAGGGGCCAATGTAGTACTGGCCGACTGGAATGAAGAGCAGCTCGCCACCGCCATCGAAGCTTTTGACTCAACACGCGTCGCGGCGCAAGTGATTGACGTCTCCGACCCTAAAAAAGTAAAAGCCATGATCGATAACGCCGTATCGCGCTTCGGTAAGCTCGACATTTTAGTCAACAATGCGGGCATCCACATCCCCGGCTCCGTCTTAGAAAGCAGCGTTGAAGATTGGAAGAAAATATCAGCGGTGAATATTGATGGCGTCGTGTATTGCTCTAAATTTGCCTTACCTGAGTTGCTAAAAACACAGGGGACCATAGTCAACACCGCTTCAGTCTCTGGCTTAGGTGGCGACTGGGGTGCCGCATTTTACTGCGCCAGTAAAGGCGCGGTAGTCAACCTCACTCGCGCCATGGCGCTAGACCACGGTGCCGCTGGCGTGCGAATTAACGCCGTGTGCCCAAGCTTAGTTAAAACCAATATGACCAATGGTTGGTCGCAAGAGATTAGAGATAAATTTAACGAGCGCATCGCTCTAGGACGCGCCGCAGAACCGAGCGAAATTGCCGCCGCAGTGGCCTTTTTAGCCAGCGACGATGCATCGTTTATCAATGGTGTCAATTTACCCGTCGATGGTGGCGCTACCGCTTCCGACGGCCAACCTAAAATCGTTTAACCACGAAAATTCAGCCAGTACCTAAACCATTTTCCGTGCTGGCTGACATTTTAGTTACACTTGATGCAGCCGAAATTTGCTCCAATTAATTTCTGTCTAAGTCTAGTGGCAAGGATAAATTAGTTGCATCACGAATATCAATACACTGTGTTCTCGGGTAGTCATCCGTTTAGACACCCAGTTACACGAACGTTTTAATGACGATAAAAACACCAAAGGCCTCTCACTTAGAGTGGATTAACAATCGCAAAGTAACTGACTGATTTGTAAAAAAGATATAATTCAAGATTACTCGCAATATTACGTTCATTTTAAGGCTAGATAAACCAGTTTGCATAAAGTATCCGCCATCTTAGATTGTGAGGTACTCCATGCGATTATTGGGTTTATACATTCCGTTAATAACGATGGTTGGTTCGCTCCTACCAGATGCAAGTCAGAGCACGAGTGTACTTGAAGCCAGCCTACCATCACGCAGTGAATTGACCATCACCATTCCATCCGGGGTAACGCCCAACAACTCCGGCGACACCATTTTTCTATTTGATGAATACGAACAACCGTTGGACTCTGTTAGTAGCTACTCATCTTGTAAAGAAGGCATTTAAATCACTTTTAAGGAAGAATTATGAACAAGCAGTTAGTTGCGTTAACCATAGGATTGAGTCTATCAACCAGTGCGCTCGCGTCCGTGCCGTGGGACAAAGACACTGCATACAGTACCAGCGACATTGTCAACCATAACGGTGAGTCATTCGTTGCGTCTCATTGGAGCCAAGGTACAGCGCCCGAGGTGAACAACATTTCATGGGATGGCTGGATACATCTTGATAGTACGAATGTAGCGATGTATGCACATGAACAAGCCTATGTGGGAGGCTCTGTCGTCAATTACAACGGTGATGTGTACCTAGCCAAGTGGTGGGTTAAGGGCGAATACCCAAGCGAATCCAGCACATGGCGATTACTCGAAGACTTTAACCTTGAACCTTCAACGCCCGTTGAAGATCCAGATCCCAACGTAAACCCTAAATCACCAGACACTATTCATGGTGTGGATAGCGATAACGATGGCATCAGAGACAGTTACAAAGCATCGGTGCTTGAAAAATATGAACACCCTGACATTGTCCAACTGGCTCTGGCGGTCAGTCTAGAATATGCCGACCTCCATACATTGGGACTCGAAGAGGCAGAGACGATTGAGATCTCTAAAGAAGACGCAACTACCAAATACAACAGTATCGTTGCTTTCGAGAAATGTGCTCAGCAATTGCAATCGGAAGGCAGGATCGACGAAACCCCAGCACAACTGTACGCCAACTCAATTTATCGCGCACTCTATTACCGTTTGGGTAAAGAACGCTTATTTAAAGCCATGGACTATGACTTTGATGCTTTGGTTTTGCCTGAGAACCCATGTCCTCAAACATTGAATAGCGAGTCAAACTAGATGAAAAACTATATACCAAATTTGGTACTGTTGAGTACGATGATGTCTTTAGTTTCTTCCGCTCAAGGCCAATGTGTTGATAACGTAGATAAACTTCAGCTCTTTTATGTCAATGGGATGTTCACCAGCCCTGAAGGCGCACGATCCAATAGAGACGCGCTAGACAGATTTCAGGACAAGCACTTAGGTCAATATGAAAAGTATCGAAATGTCCAAGTTGCGTATAACGTAGATGAAGCTTTTTTAGTCCAAGTTGCAGAAGTGGCTTTTCATAAAATGACTGAAGAACAAAAAAGAGCGGATGAAGGCCGTTTACTCGAAAACTTTATCCTCGGTCACAACCTAAACATCATTGATGATCTGGCAGGTACATTCAGTTGGTTCTTCACCGAAATCGTCGAAGATGTTGAATCCATCCAAGATGAAGGCGATTACCAAAACATGAGGCATTTGCTGAATTTGACGATGGATGACTGTACCCGAGTATTGTTAGTAACTCATTCCCAAGGCAACTTCTATGGCAACCGATTGTTCACTGAAATATCGAACTCCTACACTTACTCTACTGGTGCGAAGCTAAGTGATTACCCAATGCTCGGTTACCTAGGTATCGCAAACCCGACATTCCATGTTGGCGGCTCTTTTGGCAACGCACACACTGACATAGCCAAAACATTTACCAACGACAACGACTGGCCGATGTGGGCGGTAAGACGCTCACTTGGTGCAGTACCCGCTGACCCAGTAAGTACATCTGACCGCGATGAATCATATGGCCATGGTTTGGAAGAGGCTTACCTCAAAGATAATGCAGAACCTATTTTAGCGGATTACATGACGCAGATTATCGAAAACCTAACACCTTACCCGCTTTTCGAACAGCACCTGTCCTCTTCGTCCGCGACATCTCATTTAGGCTATTCAGCGATTTCTGAACACCTGGATATTCGATTCAGATATGGTGGTGGCTATCGATACAACGGTGTCCCCGAACCCGTTTGGAATGGTTTCCTTAATACCTCTAGCCATGGCACGTACTTTAATACCTATATCAAAGATAAGTACGCATTTGAAAAAATTGAGAATTGATAGTCTTAAATAGCATTCTGCCAATTTATGTAGAATTCTACATAGGGTGCTATGGATATAATAGCACCCATCGGATCCTCGACCCTCTGGTACATCAAACTCACACAGACCGGATACATGCTTTACATAAGTCACACTTAAAAATAGTGTGAAATAGTCAAATAGCGGGCGCGGATGTGCTCTATCAGCAAGCGGACTTTATTCGGGGGTTGGCGAGTAAAGGGATACACGGCATATATACCCAATTTTTTGCCCACTTGTTCCGGGAAAATATCCACTAGTTGGCCGTTCCGAAAATCATGATAAACCAAACAGCGCGGTACATAAGCAATGCCGTGGCCGCCTAAAGCCGCTTTTCTCAATGCCGTGGCATTATCCGTAGAGAAGCAGCCCGACACTGTGACAATGTAGTTTCCTTTGCGACCTTTAAATTCCCACTCGCTCGCGCCTGTGGTTTGGTAGGCATATTGAAAGCAGTTGTGGTTGACTAAATCTTCCGGTTTTAACGGTTTTCCATTTTTCGCAATATAAGAGGGAGAAGCGCACACAACCCATTGTGAGTCTAAAATATGCCGCGCAATTAAGCTTGAATCTTCCAAATAACCAGTGCGGATCACTAAGTCAAAACCCCCTTCCACTAAATCAACAAAACGGTTATCAAGCGACATGTCCACCGTTAAGCCGGGGTGTAAATTGCAAAATTCCGCAACCGCGTCGGCCAATATTAGATCGCCTGATATGGTGGGTACCGACATTTTGATGTGGCCGCTGACATTTTCACCAAACCCAGCCACCGCATCGACGGCTTCTTGAGTGGCAAGCTTCACATTTTTCGCACCCTGTAACAGTGCCTTGCCCGCCTCAGTTAGGGTCAATTTACGCGTTGTTCGGTATAATAGCTGCACGCCTAGCTCTTCTTCCAAACGCGCCATTCTTTTACTAACTACCGAATTTGTAAGGCTATTCTGTTCTGCTACTTTACTAAAACTCCCCAGTTCCATCACTTGTGAAAACAATATTAGGTCGTCTGCTCGCATTTTATTATGTCAATTTTGGAATTAATTATTTTCATTATTTCCCTATATCCATAAAAAATAAAGGAGTAAATTCACCCCAAATTAACAAAAACATCACAAATATAATAATTTAGCTACCCGACGTGGCCGAAAGGTCTGTAGCCCCTACAGGATGTCTGCTCTTCAACTATCCTACTATTTAGAGTTAGTACGAAGAGCACACTTTACGAGGAAGTATCCAATGAACGAAACCTTACTGGCACTAGTGGCCTTCTCCCCCATTGTGGCGGCAGCGATTCTTTTAGTCGGGCTCAACTGGCCTGCGAAAAAGGCGATGCCTGTGGCCTTTGCATTAACTGTGGCCATCGCCCTCACATTTTGGGATATGTCGGCAAACCGCGTGCTCGCTTCTGTTTTGCAAGGGTTCGGTATCACGATTTCCGTGCTCTGGATTGTGTTTGGCGCAATCTTCCTACTCAACACCTTAAAACACACTGGTGCTATCACCACCATTCGTAACGGTTTTACGGATGTTTCGGCTGATCGCCGTGTGCAAGCCATCATCATTGCGTGGTGTTTTGGCTCTTTTATTGAAGGCGCTTCTGGTTTTGGTACACCGGCGGCTATCGCGGCTCCGTTGCTGGTTGCGATTGGTTTTCCTGCGTTGGCTGCCGTATTGATGGGGATGATGATCCAATCCACTCCTGTCTCTTTCGGCGCAGTGGGTACGCCGATTATTGTCGGGGTAAACAAGGGGTTAGATACGCACAACATCACCGAAACGCTGATCAGCAACGGTTCAAGTTGGGATGTGTATTTACAGCAAATCACCGCCAGTGTCGCCATCACCCATGCGATAGTCGGTACATTGATGCCAGTATTAATGGCGATGATGTTGACGCGCTTTTTCGGTAAAAACAAAAGCTGGACCGAAGGGTTAGATATTTTGCCTTTTGCGATTTTCTCTGGCTTGGCTTTTACTGTGCCTTACGCGCTAACGGGCGTCTTTCTTGGCCCAGAATTTCCCTCATTAATCGGTGGCTTGATCAGCTTGGCACTGGTTGTCACGGCCGCGAAAAAAGGCTTTTTAGTACCAAAATCACAATGGGATTTTCCAGAAGAGAAATCGTGGCCCGCAGAGTGGTTAGGCTCATTAAAAATTGATATTGAGGAGATCAAAGCTAAACCGATGGGCCTTGCATTGGCTTGGACTCCCTATGTTCTGCTTGCGGTTATCCTTGTGGCAAGCCGTGTGAGCAGCGAATTTAAGTCGCTGCTGGCTGGAGTGAGCCTATCCTTTAACAACATTCTGGCTGAAACAGGCATCAGCACGGCCATTCAACCGCTTTATCTTCCCGGTGGCATCTTGGTTTTTGTCGCGTTACTGGCAGTAATATTGCAGTCACGCAGTGCGACACCGCTCATCAAAGCATTCGGTGAATCAAGCAAAACGCTGATCGGCGCGGGCTTTGTGTTGGTATTCACTATCCCTATGGTGCGTATTTTTATTAACTCTGGCGTCAATGGCGCAGAGCTTGCGAGCATGCCTGTCACTACCGCCAATTTTGCGGCGGGTTTAGTCGGTGATGCCTTCCCTGCATTAAGTGCCACCGTTGGCGCACTTGGGGCGTTCATCGCAGGCTCAAATACGGTGTCGAACATGATGTTCAGTCAATTCCAGTTTGAAGTGGCGCAAACACTCTCTATTTCCAGTGTGATGATCATTGCGCTACAAGCTGTTGGCGCAGCGGCGGGCAATATGATTGCGATTCACAACGTCGTCGCGGCATCAGCAACGGTCGGTTTATTGGGCCGTGAAGGAGCCACGCTGCGCAAAACCATTATTCCGACTTTCTACTACCTTGTGATGACTGGCCTTATCGGTTTAGTGGTGATTTACGGCTTTAATATGACCGACGTACTAATGACCCAGCAACCCTAAGTTTGGTGATGTGATTTGGTATCAACTTGGTTTTTATAACCATTAATCTTGTGTAATAAATGCAGAGCTCGCTAGGCGGCGGCTCTGTACAAATTAGGATTCAATCTATGATTATTTCAGCCTCCACCGACTATCGCGCTGCCGCGAAAGCGAAATTGCCTCCTTTTCTGTTTCATTATATTGATGGTGGCTCATACGGTGAGCACACGCTCACACGCAATACCGCGGATTTAGCTGACATCGCACTGCGCCAACGCGTGCTTAATGACATGTCAGAGCTCAGTTTAGAAACACAACTGTTTGGCGAACAGCTTGCAATGCCGATTGCCCTTGCCCCTGTAGGTTTAACTGGTATGTACGCGCGGCGCGGCGAAGTGCAAGCGGCGCGCGCGGCTGAAAATAAAGGCATTCCTTTTACACTGTCCACCGTATCGGTTTGCCCGATCGAAGAAGTATCATCGGCGCTGGCTCGGCCGATTTGGTTTCAACTCTACGTGCTTAAAGATCGCGGTTTTATGAAAAATGTGTTGGAGCGCGCCAAAGCCGCGGGGGTAAAAAACCTCGTGTTTACCGTGGATATGCCTGTTCCCGGCGCGCGTTACCGCGATATGCATTCTGGCATGAGCGGCCCTAATGCGGCGATGCGCCGAGTGTTTCAAGCGATGAAACACCCAAGCTGGGCGTGGGATGTTGGCTTGCTCGGTAAACCACACGATTTAGGCAATATTTCTGCCTACCGTGGCACGCCGACTAAATTGGAAGACTACATTGGTTGGCTTGGTGAGAATTTTGATCCTTCCATTTCATGGAAAGATTTAGAGTGGATCCGCGACTTTTGGGACGGCCCGATGATCATTAAAGGCATTCTAGATACAGAAGATGCCAAAGACGCGGTGCGCTTTGGCGCTGATGGCATTATCGTATCCAACCACGGTGGTCGCCAGCTTGATGGAGTGTTGTCAACCGCCAAAGCCTTACCTGCGATTGCTGATGCGGTGAAGGGCGACCTGAAAATTCTGGTCGATTCAGGGATTCGCACTGGGCTTGATGTGGTACGCATGCTGGCACTGGGCGCGGACTGCACGCTGCTGGGTCGCTCGTTTGTTTATGCATTGGCGGCGCAAGGTCAAAGCGGCGTTGAGAACTTGCTCGATTTATATGAAAAAGAGATGCGCGTTGCCATGACCTTAACCGGAGCGAAAACCATTGCCGATTTGTCACGAGACTCGTTAGTCAAACTTTAATCTCATGATGACAAACCAACGGTAGCCGCACGTTAACCTATCCACAACCTCAATTTAAAATGGGAAACAATGATGGCCAGCACTCTTTCAGACGCCACCTATCGTCAACTGGAAACGCAACTCGCTACGCGCATCGACCCTGAGCGCATCATCACGCAGCAGGCAAAACGCCTTGCTTATGGCACTGATGCCAGTTTCTATCGCTTGGTGCCGAAAATTGTGCTGCGCTTACAAAGCCTTGATGAGGTCATTTTTGCCATTAAAAGCTGCCGCGAGCTTGGCGTTCACTGCACGTTTCGCGCCGCTGGCACCAGTTTATCTGGTCAGGCAGTTTCTGATTCGGTTTTGATCGCCTTAACCGATGACTGGCGAGGCCATCGCATTCACGATGAGGGCAAAAAAATCACCCTACAACCGGGGGTCATCGGAGCCGATGCCAACAAATACCTTGCCCCTTTTCAACGCAAAATCGGCCCAGATCCAGCCTCAATTAACACCTGCAAAATTGGTGGAATCGCCGCCAATAACGCCAGTGGTATGTGCTGCGGCACTGCGCAAAACTCTTACCGCACTGTCGATAGTATGAAGATCGTCTTCGCAGACGGTTCCGTGCTCGACACCGCAAACCCAGAAAGCATCGCTGCATTCAAAATCGCTAAACCCGAATTGATTGAAGGTATTGCTCAACTTCATGCACAAACGGCGCAAAATCACACACTATCAAAGCTTATTCACCACAAATATCGCCTAAAAAACACCACTGGCTATGCCCTAAATGCTCTCGTTGATTACTCTGATCCGATTGAAATTATTGAACATTTGATGATTGGGTCGGAAGGCACACTCGGTTTTATTGCCGACATCACCTACAACACCGTCATTGAGCACGCGCACAAAGCCTCGGCGCTGCTTGTCTTTGCTGATATTGAGCAGGCTAGCCAAGCGGTTACGACCCTGTCCAAAACCCCAGTTGCGGCAGTGGAAATGATGGATGGACGCGCGATGCGCTCTGTCGCTGACAAAGCTGGCATGCCCGCATTTATTGCGCAATTGGATCTAGAAGCCGCTGCGCTGCTAATTGAGTCTCACGCCAGCGATCACGTAACACTTCATTCGCAATGCAGCGCCGTGATGGCAGCACTAAGCGACTACCAGATCATCGAATCCGTACCATTCACCTCTGATACCAAAATGGTGGCAACCTTATGGGGCATTCGCAAAGGGATGTTTCCTGCCGTGGGCGCAGTGCGCGAAGTGGGGACAACCGTCATCATTGAAGATGTGGCGTTTCCGGTAGAAAGCCTTGCCAATGGTGTGCGCGATTTGCAGGCTTTGTTTGATCACTACCACTATCACGAAGCCATCATCTTCGGCCACGCTCTGGAAGGCAACTTGCATTTTGTCTTTACACAAGGCTTTGATAGCCAAAGTGAAATCGACCGCTACGGCGCATTTATGGATGAAGTGGCCGAGCTAGTGGCAGTGAAATATCAAGGCTCACTCAAAGCCGAGCACGGCACGGGCCGCAACATGGCACCGTATGTGGAGTTGGAATGGGGCAAAGACGGTTACGCCTTAATGCAACAAATCAAAACCCTGTTTGACCCACAATGCTTGCTCAACCCCGGCGTTATAATCAACGATGATCCGTGTTCCCACTTAGCTAACCTAAAGCCAATGCCAGCGGCTGATGCCTTGGTCGATCGCTGCATCGAATGCGGGTTTTGCGAACCTGTTTGTCCATCTCGCACACTATCACTCTCGCCCCGTCAACGAATCGTCTTGTACCGCGAGCTACAACGTCGACGCGCGCAAGGTGAAACGGTAGAAGCTTCTGAGCTTGAAAAAGTCTTTGAATACCAAGGATTAGACACCTGCGCCGCAACTGGCTTATGCGCTGAGCGCTGCCCTGTTGGCATCAACACTGGCGATTTAGTGAAAAAGCTGCGCACCGCGAAATACCAAAAATTCATCCCCATTGCTACATGGACGGCGGATCACTTTGCCGCCACCACAGCCGTGGCTAAAATCGGCCTCAGTGCCAACCAATTGGCGAGCAAATGGCTGGGCGAGAAGTTAGTCGGCGGCGCAACCAACGGCTTGCGTAAACTCAGCAAAGGCAAAACGCCTATTTGGTATCCACAACTGCCGCAAGCCAATCATCAGAACTTAACCATTGCAGTAGAAAACCTGCCGCGCCGTGAGAAAAAAGTCGTCTATCTACCCTCTTGTGCGAGCCGAAATATGGGCCAACAAAACAGCGCGGGCGATCAGCGGCCATTAACCGAAGTGACCTTATCGCTGCTTAATAAAGCAGGATATGAGGTGATTCTACCTAATGAGCTCAACAGCCAATGTTGTGGCATGCCCTATGACAGCAAGGGAATGAATGAGCTTGCGCAGTCAAAAGCGCAGCAGTTAGAAGCCTCGTTATGGCAAGCTAGCCAACAAGGGCAATATCCGGTATTGATGGATACCAGCCCGTGTGCAAAACGCAGTATTGAACAATTTACCAAACCACTGGAGATCTTAGAACCCGTCGGTTTTGTCAATAAGTATCTGCTGGATTCTTTAGCGATCAAGGCCAAAGAAGAAACTGTGATGCTGCATATCACCTGCAGTGCGCGCAAAATGGGGTTGGAAGCCGACATGCTCAAATTGACCCAAACCTGCGTCAGCACGGTGATTGTGCCAGAGCATATTCAATGCTGCGGCTGGGCGGGCGATAAAGGCTTTACCACGCCAGAACTGAATGCGGCGGCCGTTCATCCGCTCAAAGAGCAAGTCCCTGCTCACTGCGAACGCGGATTCAGTAATAGCCGTACCTGTGAGATTGGCCTATCGCACCACAGCGGCATTCCATATCAATCCATTTTGTATTTGGTTGATGAGGTGTCTAAACCGCTTTGATCTACCCTTAATCTTAAAATAGCTCATTGGATAAAATGGGCTGTTTTTTTGTCTCTTTATCTGGCGTACCTTTACCTCGCATACCAAGAGTTTGTAAATACGCTTTGGGGCTTAAACCAAACTGACTGCGAAAGCGTTGATTAAATCGCTGTTCCGATTGGTAGCCGCAACACTGTGCCAATATCGCTATATTTCGTTGGCCACTTTGCATTAAGTTCAGCGCGTGATTCACACGCACTTCAGCCAAAACCTCACGGTAACGGGTGCCATGTTGCTTTAAGCGTCGAATTAAGGTCGCGCGGCTCATGGCAAAGTGCGTTGCTACCCGCTCAAGTGGATGTTCTTCTTCTGGTGACTGGGCGAGGTAGTTTCTCAGCTTCTGCTCAAAGGGTAGAGAATTACTCTCAAAGAGCCAATGCAGTACACCTTGCTCAGCCAATTGTTGGTATAACACCATCAGTAGATAGGCTTGGGTTTCTTGGCTGATTAACGAAAGATCGAACGAGGCGAGCGCATTGAGCGAACTTTTCAGTGAGGGGCTGGTTGAAATCACAGGCCACATAACTGGGCGATCATGACTTGCGCTTAACGCAAGCATCGCCTCGGTCGGGCGGTAGGTGAAACTGAACAGCCTTGACGAGAAGTAACCGTGTTCTGGTAAATTTTCGAAACTGAGCGAAGCTGAGGCCTCACACAACAATAACGAAGTGCTCGATAGATTAATGGCCTCTTCCTTATGAAACAGTTTTTTACTGCCAGATTGGATCTGAATCAAGCTTGGGGAGTGAATCCTCACATTTCTCAGCCTTTGTTGCTGAGCGGCTCGAAAAGTGGTGACTTGGTATTGGTGATTCATCACTCCCCCATGAATTAACGTGTATAGGTTGCGGTCAGCGTCGCTTTTTCTAACGCCAAACTATTGAGGGTAAAACCAACCACCGCAGGTGATACATCGGCCGCCAAATTGAGTTTTTCCGTCGGGAGAGCCCATACCGTAAACTGGTAACGGTGCATTCCGTGCCCTTCTGGCGGACAAGCACCACCAAAACCAACGCTGCCATAATCGATACGTGTTTCTATTGCACCGAGCTTTTTAACTTCAACCCCACGTGCTAGCTCACTCACTGTCGCTGGAATATCCAGCGCAATCCAATGCCAAAAGCCACTTCCTGTCGGAGCATCTGGATCAAAAACCGTAATAGCAAAACTTTTGGTTCCTTGTGGTGCATCAGTCCAAATTAAGTGCGGCGAAAGATTCTCCCCAGCACAACCCCAGCCTGAAAATTCAAAGGTTTTTGCCATCGGGTGGCCTTCTTGGATATCACGGCTGCTGAGTTGCAAAGCATTTGCCATCCCTGCAAATAATAAGCTGGTGGTTAACGTCGTGGTGACGATGGCCGAGCTAAAAATCGTCGAGTTCATTGTTTTCTCCTATGAATAAGTTCATGAACAAGTCTAGCAGCATCACCCATGCAACATCCGACAGAAAGTATCATTTTGACGCTTTAAGAATCAGTCAATGATACTTTGTGTTACAGTCACTCTTCTATTATCAATACGCCTACTTGGCTTAATAGCGGCAATTGTATTGAGTTCGACTCAAGCCACAGCTTCAACGGAAAAAGAACCACTACCCACTATCGCGGATAACGTTATTGTAGAGTGGAAAGTAGAGGTAGGAAGGGAGAACGAGAGCCCTCCTCCGTTGAGAAGGAGAGCTGGAAGGAATTACCACATCAAATCATCAGGGACTACGAAATCCGCGTACGGATCATCTTCAGCAGGTAGAGATTCATCGGCGGTTTTATTTTCGATAATGCTCTCTTCATCACGCATGAAGATTTTATCCGCTACCACACCCGGGATGACAGCATAGCCATCTTCATAACGTGCAATAGCCAGGATTCCTTTACTCAGTTGGTCGCGAACCAGTGAATCGACATAAAGTGACTTCACCAACTTACCATCAACAAAGTTGTATTTGATTTCGCCGTGTTTTAGATCCAGCTTATTCATCTCAATCAGTTGTTTTACTTGAGCACGAATTTCTTTGCTCAACAACTGCTCTTTTTGCTGTTTATTTAGTGCCTTGTCGCGCTCTTGTTGCTCGACTTTATTCGCTTCTACTGCCGCTTTCACTTCACGTGCTTGCACGCGCGATTTTTTAGAGCTCTTTTTCGCTTTGCTGAGTTTTTTGGCGTTAACTAAACCCGCTTTTAGCATTTGCTCTTGTAGAGATAAGGTTGCCATGATCAATCCAAGTCAGTTATT
This sequence comes from Vibrio sp. V19_P1S1T109, assembly GCF_002241375.1. Lineage (NCBI taxonomy): Bacteria > Pseudomonadati > Pseudomonadota > Gammaproteobacteria > Vibrionales > Vibrionaceae > Vibrio > Vibrio sp. V19_P1S1T109. Next base: position 19,311 of record NZ_NDIM01000186.1, read on the forward strand.
TGCTGGTGAGTTTAACGGTTCATGGCGAGTGAATAAAGAGCGCTGTAGTTATCTTATTCATCCTAACGAGCAAAAAATGCTTTTCTAAACTCATAACGCTGCTTTGCCGCGTAGCGTACCCACTCTTCTGTCGAAAGGGTGGCATAGGCTGTCTTTCTCTGGTTTGAGAGCGTCTTTTCTAACTGCGCTAACGCTTGCTGGTAGTCAATGACTTGAGCAGCCTGCGCTTGTTGCTCGATTTGGCGATGGGCCACCTCACTGCGCTCATGTTCATTTAAGTAAAGTTCGGCCAAACCTTGTTGTACTTCTAAGCGCTGTTCTAACGATAAATGTTGAGGGATCAGCCGAATCGCTTGTTCATAGCGTGCATTACCTGTGTTTAATGAAAAGGCATCCCATTGATATTGATGCTGTGTAAGCCGCTGTTCAATGCTCTGCAACGCCTCTTCTACGGAAGCAATGCCTTCGTAGTCATTGGGTTGCTGTACAAAATCATCATAAGCGTACTGATCAGCAAACAAGATATCCGCTTGTCGCCCCCATACTTGTTGATCAATCGATTTTACATAAGCCATTTTGTCACCTAATTCCGTATCCTGACTGATGAGTTCCATTCCAAGCAACGCGTCACGTTCCGCCTGTTTTTGCCAATAGAGTGCAACCAGCTCATAGCGTTCATGGGGCAACTGCGTTTGTAATTGTTGTAGCCGCGCAGCGCACACATTTTGCTGACGACACTGTTGCCAAAACTGCTCTATTCTCTCTCTCAGCGCTTTGCCTATTTCTGTTTGCAGCGTTTCACCAACGAGTGTCCACTCTTCATGGGTTTGATGATCGCGATTAGCCAGCAAAGCAACGCTACTTTGCTCTGGCAAACGCACCGTGCCCGGCAATGCAACCTCAATTCTATTGGGGGGTGTTTGGATAGTGGGAAACTCATCCCTCTTCACCCACCAATAACTTGCGCTGCCGACTAAGGCAACGCAGATCAATAACCTAACCCAACGCATCTAGCGGATCTCAGCTTTAACCGGAAAGTGATCCGATAAATTGTAATGCTGCCATAAACGCTCGTCCGTGGTTCTTGGCACCAGCACAGTATTGCGGTTTTGTTGTTCGCTTGGTTGTGCAAACTCTTGACTTACCACCACATAATCAAGGTACTCCACGTTTTCACCACCGGATAAGGGTTCTCCTGCAAAATCATTGATACGCGGATCAAACGTTGATTCGGTATAGCCTGCGTAGCTAGGTTCGGTTGACGCAAGATTCGCGAGCATGTTTTGATAGTCATCGGCAAATTTACGTTTATTCACGTTAAAATCACCGCCATAAATCACCGTTTCTGTGCTGGGAATAGAGAACGATTGCGCAAAACTGCGCATCTGTCTGAACTGACGTTGGCGATAATCGCGAGCGGTATCGGTATCAAACGAAGCAGTATGCGTTGCAAACAGATGATAAGCCTGACCATTTTTGATGATTTCAGCATAATTCACCCCTTTATCAGCAAAACAGTCAGTTCCCGAGCAATCAGGGAAAACATATTGTCCTTGGTTAACAATTGGGTAGCGGCTGACGATGATCACTCCACCGTCATGGATATTCACCCCAGACTTATCGAGCATTTTCGTTTGGTACGGATACTCTTTTGCCAGCTCTCGAAGAAAGGCATCACGCCCCGCAGCAAACACTTCTTGCAGCATTACGGCATCATATCCTTTGATATGCTGAGGGATGATAGCAAAACGCTCGGCAATATTTGAAGCAATCACAGGTAACGCCCAAACGTTATAGGTCATCACTTTTAAGGTCTCAGCGTCGGGTGTTTCTTCTGTATTCGTTGGCGTAATGGTGTAATAAATATCGTCGTAACGAGTGGTGCTGACGGATTTAAACGCAAGCTCGGTTGGACGTTCAATCAACTGCGTTGAGTAATAACGGTGAACCGCACGATCATTTTGCCACTGAAGAGGAACATCTCGTGCTTGTACCCCATGCTCAATGCTTGAGTTATACCAATGACCTTCCATCTTCTGCTGTAAAGAGAAAACCTGCCCTTGCGGTAAAGTCACCATGGTTTCAAATTGGTACGTTTTGCCAGATTTCACCCCTTGCCAGCGGTTAAAGCTGAGCACCATTTTAGTTTCCCACGGGCCTAGCGTTTCACTGTGTTGCTGCCATTCACTGCCTTGTTGCAACTGATCAGATCCGGTCTGTTTCACAGCAATAGACATTGGCCGCGCAGAGTTATTGGTTAAATAAATATCGGTGTCCGCCAATACCGCATGAGCAGCAAGAGATAACCCAAATAGCATGACTTTATTAATAATCTTCACGTTTTCATCCTTTAACTGTGAAAA
>NZ_NDIM01000266.1:0-2155 GCF_002241375.1 Vibrio sp. V19_P1S1T109
AAAAAGAGAGTGTATATAAAATTAAGAATGCATCAATAAAGTGAATAAAAATGATTAGTTAATACATTGTTATGTTTATATGTTACACCGAGCTGTAAATGTGAGCTAGGTTAGGAGTTAGCAAACTAAAGGGTTCAGACAAGTCAGAACAGCGTATTTAAAATTGTATTATTTCTTTAATTCGATAACGTATAAACAACCGATTGCATTTAGGGTGGTGAGGGAGTTTCATACAGCCCACTGCAAGTGGTCAATAAGGATAGCATCCATACATCCCCTGTAAATTAAGGTATGGAATGCAAATATAAGAATGAAATAAGGAGAATTAAAATGGCTGGTGTTTTAGGAATGATCCTTGCTGGTGGCGAAGGCTCGCGCTTGATGCCTTTAACGGAATCTCGTAGTAAACCTGCAGTGCCATTTGGTGGCAGTTATCGTTTAATCGATTTTGCTTTGAATAATTTTGTAAACGCGGATTTGATGCGTATCTACGTGCTTACACAATTTAAATCACAATCGTTGTATTTACATATGAAGAAAGGCTGGAACCTTTCGGGCATCACTGATCGGTTTATCGATTCAATCCCCGCACAGATGCGTGATGGCAAGCGCTGGTACGAAGGTACTGCGGATGCTATCTACCAGAATATTCGTTTTATTGAACTCTCTACCCCCGACCAAGTATGTATTTTTGGCTCTGATCATATCTATAAAATGGATATCCGCCAGATGCTCGATTTCCATAAACGTGTAGACGCAAAACTGACCGTTTCTGCGCTGAGAATGCCGCTGAAAGAAGCGTCTCAGTTTGGTGTGATTGAAGTTGATGAAGCCGGAAAAATGGTCGGTTTTGAAGAAAAACCTTGCAACCCTAAAGCGATCCCTGGGCACCCAGACCTTGCACTTGTTTCTATGGGTAACTACATATTCGATACAGATAAACTCTGTGCAGAACTGCGTCGTGATGCTGAAGATAATCACTCCAGCCATGATTTTGGCAAAGATATTATTCCTAAACTTTTCCCAGAAGGAGAGGTTTATGTCTATGATTTTTCAACCAATAAAATCAAAGGCGAAAAAGACACAACTTACTGGCGTGATGTTGGTACGATTGAGGCCTACTGGGCAGCGCACATGGATCTATTAGAGCATGATGCCGATTTCTCGTTGTATAACCGTAGCTGGCCTCTCCACACTTATTATCCACCGTTGCCACCTGCAACCTTTGTTGATTCACACGATCGTAAAGTACAGATCACCGACAGCTTGATCTCAGGCGGAAGCTACATTCAAGGTGCGAAGATTTATAAATCGGTACTAGGCTACCGCAGTAACATTGGAGCCAACACTTTAGTGAGTGAATCCGTGATCCTCGGTGATGTTAAAATTGGCGAAGGATGTACAATTAAGCGTACGATTATTGATAAAAATGTCGAAATAGCGCCAGGCACTATCATTGGTGAAGATTTAGAACTCGATAGACAACGTTTCCATGTTTCTGATGAGGGCATCGTTGTTATCGCAAAAGGAACAAAAGTTGGATTCTAGAATGGAAAAAATCGATGTTTGGTTTACCGTTTCAGAAGCTCAAGGTTTGATCAAAAGTGGTGGTTTGGCCGATGTGGCCAAAGCACTGCCTAAAGCACTGCAAGAGTTAGGTCATCAGGTAGCTATTGTGCTACCTGCTTATCGTTCTATATTGGGCATTTCAGATGCTCCTGTTGTGCTAGAAACTGAGCTTACCCATTGGCCTCATACTTCATATCTGGTCCGCCAGATGGAGCTAGATGGAGTGGCCGTGTACTTAATTGAATGTGAACAATATTTTGGCCGAGCACAAATGTATGGCGAGAATAACCAAGCGTACGCTGATAATGGCGAGCGTTTTGGTTTCTTTTCAGCAGCTAGCCTAGATGTTTTACCTAAGCTCGGTAAAAAACCACAGATTATCCATGCAAATGATTGGCATACAGGGTTGGTTCCATTTTTGTTGAAAACGCGTTACCAGCATGACGCTTATTTTTCTGATATGAAAAGCGTATTGACCGTTCACAACGCGATTTTTAAAGGTATTTTTTCTTATCATCAATTAGAGATCATCCCAGAATTGAACTTATCTGGCATGGAATTTTTACGCTACGGACACGATCACGTC
>NZ_NDIM01000119.1:0-2149 GCF_002241375.1 Vibrio sp. V19_P1S1T109
GCATTAACATGTTGATAAATATGTATTTTAATCCATTTTGTTCTGATGCCCTATTCTTGGCAATGAGGAGCAGGATCGTTAAACTAGTTGGATATTGGAATCAATATCACGAGAATGAATTTGTTACGTATCTACTTGCTGTTAATTTTAGCAATTAACTTACTTTTTAATACTGTTTATGCCGCCGATTATTTATCAGATTCGGAACGTACCTATTTAAAAACAAAAAAAGTCATTGTAATGGGTGTATTGTCTGAACCTTGGCTACCTTATTGGGGCGGCATTGAGAATACAATCGGTATTCAACATGATTATGCGGTAGGAATAGGAAAAGAGCTTGATGTCAAAATTGAATATCGTAGCTATCAATCGATAACTGATCTTGTTGCTGCTGTGCATGGTGGTGATGTGGATTTTGCTATTGGTTTTAGCAAAACAAAAGAGAGAGAAAAAAACATTTTATTCAGTTTGCCACTCTATAATAACCTACGAGTGATTTGGCTAAGGGACAAAAAATTAAATCAGCAAGATATGAATCATTTGAAATGGGTTTGCGTACAAGGTTCATCTTATTGTGAAACATTAGAGCAGAGCCATTACCCACACATATTACTAGCACAAAGTTTCTTAGAATCAGCAGAAATGATGAAGCAAGGTTTAGCCGATGCAACGATAACCAACTATATATCACTCAATCATTATATCAGCCCTAATTCTGGATATGACGGTGAGATTATTGCAGATGGCCGATTAGGTGTCGAAATAAATAGAATCATTTTGCCGATGAAAAAGAATGAATTAAAAAACATTTTCGATAAACTCATTCTTGCTGAAGCAACAGGAAATACAGCTAATAAGATAGACTCGACTAATATTTATTTTTTGAATAATAAAGACAGCCTAAAATTACTAAGTCAAGAAAATAGCAATCAAATTGTCAGATACACCATAGAAGAAGATATATATCCACTCTCTTATTGTGATGAGGGTGATAATCAGGTGAAGGGATATGTCCATGATTTACTCAAGCTCATTGAGTCAAAAAGCTTTCTTAAATTTCAGTATGTGCCGGCCAATGGTAGAGATATTAGACAGATGCTTATCGATAATGAAGTCGATTTATTGCCTTCATTAAATGTCGATGACATCGATAATCGTGATTTTATAGCGACTCCACCTTACACTAATTTGCAATTTGGTTATGTGGTCACCAAAAAGCCTTTTCAACAGAAAAAATTAGCGATATTAGATCGTACTGGTTACTTATATAGCCACTTAAAAATCTATGAAGATAATAAAAAAGTTAAAGTTTATAGAGATCTTAAAAAGGTTATTCTAGATTTAAAATCAGGTAAGATAACTCATGCCTTAATGAATCAAGATATTATAAATCAGCAAATGGCATATCTTGGTGATAAATTCTTGATACTTCCCGCAATAGATAATGAAGGTTACTCTATTAATATCGGTATGGTCTTTCGAAAGGACGAGTCGATATTGTCTGAAATGCTCAGCCGATCTTTAACTATGGTAACTGAATCTGAGATTAATGCACTAAAATCACTCCATAAGAAAGTGAATGTGAATTATGGTTATGATAAGCAGCAAGTTATAATCTATTCTTTGATTGCAATGTGTATTTTTTTGTTTTTATTATTATTTGGAATAATTATATTTTACAAGTTAAAAAGTTCCTTAAAATACAGTCAAATCAGTTCAAAACTTTCAGAAGTTCAAGTGCAATGGCTGACAGATTTGCTCGATAAAATACCCAGTATGATCTTCATTTCAGATGTGAATGGGAAAGTAGTGTTATCTAACCGTTCATACAAGCAATGTAGCAAGGCTTCTCTAATTAGTGATGATGTGAATTGCCTCATATGTACTGGCATCGGATCTGTCGATCTGTCGAATAAACACTATCAGATTGATGAGAAATATTATGTCATTAATCATGAATCGATTGCGCATCCCAAGAGTGGGGATACTCATTACTTGACCGTTTGCAGTGATATCACAGAACTCAAGCTCTCAGAATTGGCATTACGTGATTCTAATAATAAGGCACTAGAAGCTGTAGATGCGAGGAATCATTTTTTAGCTGTAATGAGTCATGAGCTTAGAACGCCAATTGCGGCCATGCTAGGGT
>NZ_NDIM01000207.1:0-2127 GCF_002241375.1 Vibrio sp. V19_P1S1T109
GTTAATATCAATACGATAAACGAGTTTTTCTAATAAAGAGCATCCAGTTAGCATTGTCATTGCTAAAGGGACTGCGATTAACCACTTTTTTAACTGCATATTCAAAATTCTTTGCCAATAGGTCGTAAAACTGGACTGATAATAAACAAGCTCGCAGCAGAAGTAAAAAATAGACTGAGCTACGAGCTAGTTGAGACTGCAAATTTTGAGTTTGGTTGCAAACCTAAAAAGAAAAATGTCAGCTTAGGCGGCGATCAGCAGTTCTTTCGCATTAGCAAGGGTAGATTCGGTGATTTGGCTACCCCCTAAAAGGCGAGCAAGTTCAGCGACGCGTTGTTCACTATCTAATCGTTTCATTTGTGTTTCTGTCTTTCCTGCTTTGGCTTGCTTGCTGACAAACAGTTGTTGGTGCCCGCAGCCTGCCACTTGTGGTAAGTGAGTCACACACAGTACTTGGGTTGATTCACCTAATGTTCTTAACATTTTTCCGACTACCGCTGCTGTCGGGCCACTGATACCGACATCAACCTCATCAAAAATAAGGCTAGGAGTGTCTACTTTTTGAGCGGTGATCACTTGGATTGCTAGAGATATCCGTGACAGCTCTCCGCCTGACGCGACTTTAGCGATAGGCTGCAGCGGTTGACCTGGGTTGGTTGAGACTAAGAAAGTTACGGTGTCAAAACCCAGTGGTGATGGATGCGTTGTTTCATGATTAACTTCGATGCAGAACTTGGCTTTTTCCATGCTCAGTTCGTGCATGCTATTGGTTATTAACTTATCCAGTTCTTTCGCGTAACGGCTACGAGACTTATGCAGTTTGTCGGCACAGGTTGCAAACTGCTGATACTGTTTGGCAACGTTACTTTCCAGTTCTTGTAATTTATCTTCAGAGCAGTCAAGTTGCGCTATTTGTTTGAGCAGATCTTGGTGGTGGTGGTAAAGCGTTTCAGGAGCGATGTAGTGTTTGCGCGATATGGACATCACTTTAGAGTAACGTTCTTCTACATAAGCCATACGTTCAGGATCGACATCGATACTGTCCAGATAGTTTCGCAATTCACTGTTGGCTTCTTCGAGTTGGATGATGGCTTCAGCCACCATGTTGGGTAAGGTGGCAAGTTTTTCATCTAACTCGGCCAGTTCAAGCAAGGCGTGGTTGGCTGACTGCAGCAAACTTAGCGCATTGACTTCTTGCCCCTCATAAATAAGTTCAATGGCTTGCTGGCAAGTGGCAGCAAGCTCACCACTGTTGGCTAAACGTCTGTGCTCTTGTTCGAGTTCGGTGAACTCTTCTTCACCAATCGCCAATTCATTGAGCTCTTTGATTTGATATTCCAGCAGTTGAACTTGAGCTTGGTTTTGTTGACTATTTTCTTTGAGTTGATTGAGCTGGTTATCTGCTTGACGCCACATTTGGTAGGCTGAGCGTGTCTCTTTGACAAGACTCACGTGACCTGCGTATTGGTCCAGCATGCTCATTTGATACTCACTTTTCATCAGTTGATGATGGGCGTGTTGACCGTGAATGTTGATCAGTAATTGACCTAGAGCTTTGAGTTGTGAAAGAGGCACAGGGCTGCCATTGATGAAGGCTCGAGAGCGGCCATCTTTGGTGATGATTCGGCGTAAAATACACTCTTTTTGGTCGAGCAAGTCATTGTCTTCCAACCAGCGCGTGGCGTTGAGGTTATTGTCTAAAATAAAGGCGGCGCTGACTTCGGTTTTTTCTTCACCCTGCCTGACCATTCCTGCTTCCGCACGGCCACCAAGACATAAACTGAGCGCGTCAATTGCAATGGATTTACCCGCACCGGTTTCGCCAGTAATGGTAGTCATTCCTTTGGAAAGCTCTAACTGCAATGATTTAACAATAGCAAAATTATTCACACTTAAATGAGCCAGCATTTCTGTACCTATATAATCAAACAACACTGTATAAGCGAACAGTATAAACTGTTTTTTTATACAGTAAAGATGCCTGTCAGAAAACTATGAGTATTGGAAACTGCGCTGAGTTTAGTGCATGCGACAGAAAGTGATTTATGTTGCTTGATAGCTCTGGCTTTCTAGTGAATTTTACTTCATTCGATGGGGTTAATTAGTTTTGAATTGATTATTAAATGT
>NZ_NDIM01000003.1:0-2123 GCF_002241375.1 Vibrio sp. V19_P1S1T109
GTTACACTTAGATCAATTACTTTTTAAAAACGATTTTCGCAAAAACACCCCTTGGAGAGCCAATACCATGCAAGACATCAAAGCTTTTAATGAACAGCGTGCCGAGATTTATTGGTGGCTTTCGAGCTTATTTGTGAAAGAACTTTCAGAACATGAATTAGAGCAATACTATACGCCCGCTATTCGCACATTTCTTTCAGGATTAGCAGAAAACGCGACACTTAAACCTGCCATTGATAAATTAGTTGATGCACTGAACCGATTGCAAGACAAAGAAGACGCACAGCTTGAGCTCGCAGCCGATTTCTGTGATCTTTTTTTAAAATCCAATAAGGAGTCCGCGCTACCCTATGCCTCAATTTACATTGGAAAATCAGGGTTGCTCAATGACGAACCAGCCAGAGCAATGTCGGATTTGATGGCAGCCCATCACATTACAGTCAACGATGCACTCAACGAACCCGCCGACCACATTGCGATTGAACTGGATTTCTTAGGTAACTTGATCATTCGCTCCAATGAGCTTGAACAAGAGACACACCTTGAACAAGCCTTTACGCAGCAGTGTGATTTTATTGAACAACATTTGCTCTCTTGGATCCCACAATTCCATCTTCGCTGCCAACAAATTGATCAATTTGGTTTTTACGGTGCCGCAAGCGAATTGTTGGTCGCGTTTCTTCACTTAGACCGCGACTATTTATCAAACTAATGAGATAACCTAGTTAATACCTATTACTAAATCGGTCAATTGTGACTGTTGACCGATTTATTCGGTGGATTTTTCGTTGCTTGATGGACATTTGCGGACTAGAATCTTGACCGCAAACGATAAAAAATGAATTTAAGATGCAACCGCTGATTAGAGGCGGTTTTTGTGTTTTTACTACTTTTAGGCTTCAATATAACACCGATAGGCCTAATACCGCTGAATTGCTCTTCGTGACTATCACTTTCAGCAGTTATCGACAGGACAGAGAATTTATGGCTACGATTAAAGACGTTGCACGCTTAGCGGGCGTATCAACCACCACGGTATCGCATGTAATCAATAAAACTCGCTTTGTGGCTGAAGCAACCCAAGAACGAGTGATGGAAGCGGTATCAGAGCTTAACTATGCACCAAGTGCAGTCGCTCGCAGCTTAAAATGCAACACCACCCGTACCATTGGTATGTTAGTGACCCAATCGACAAACTTATTTTTTTCTGAGGTTATCGATGGTGTTGAAAGTTACTGCTACCGCCAAGGCTACACACTTATTTTGTGCAATACCGGCGGTATTTACGAGAAGCAACGCGACTACATCCGCATGCTAGCGGAAAAACGTGTCGATGGTATGTTGGTCATGTGCTCGGACCTCACCCAAGAACTGCTTGAGATGCTTGATCGTCATTCAGACATTCCGAAAGTTATCATGGACTGGGGCCCTGAAAGTTCTCAAGCCGATAAAATTATTGATAACTCAGAGGAAGGCGGATATCTCGCCACCAAATACCTTATTGATCATGGCCATACTGACATTGCTTGCTTAAGTGGGCACTTCGAAAAAGCGGCGTGCCAAGAGCGTATTCAAGGGTTTAAGCGGGCTCTTGCCGAAGCAAGCCTAACCGTTCATGAAGATTGGATTTTGGAAGGTAACTTCGAGTGTGATACTGCGGTTCTCGCCGCCGACAAGATCGCCGCCATGGACAAGCGCCCAACGGCTGTTTTTTGCTTTAACGATACAATGGCTCTCGGTTTAATGAGTCGCTTGCAACAAAAAGGCATCCGTATTCCTGATGACATGTCTGTTATTGGTTATGACAATATTGAACTTGCTGAGTATTTCTCGCCACCGTTAACCACGGTTCACCAGCCAAAACGACGAGTAGGGAAAAACGCCTTTGAAATCCTATTGGAACGCATTAAAGACAAAGAGCATGAACGTCGTGTGTTTGAGATGCATCCCGAGATTGTTGAACGCAACACAGTAAAAAACATAACGAAATAGTGTCATTATTTAAAGCAAGCGACAAATGTCAATTTTAAGGATTTTCCTATATTCGAGACAGAACGCCGTATTAAATAATAGTAAATTTGGAATGAGCATCACGCAAATAATAAATAAACGTGATGCTCATC
>NZ_NDIM01000042.1:0-2111 GCF_002241375.1 Vibrio sp. V19_P1S1T109
TTTACGGACAAGAACAAATTATTATACGAACCTGCACAATGATTTTTAACATAGTTATTAATATCCGACTTAAAGTCTGGTGACAGCTTAAATATCGCTTGTTGTCCATACGGCAAGAAACTTGGCAAAGGTGAGCTTGAAGGCGAAAATTGTTGGATGCACATGGCAACCTTAGCCCCGGAAGAATGTATAGTAATTGAGTTTACATTACTGGGTTTATTGCCATTACTGGTAACATTTACCGCCAAGGCATCATCTGGATCCCCTTGAAAAACGAAAACATCAAAGACACATTTTAGACTTTCACCACTACTTTTTCTTTGTTGCTCAGCAAGCCAAAGAGAAGTAAAAACTGCAGCTAATGCTCCAAGTCCAGCCACCCAACCGCCAAGCGCACTCAAAGCTGGAATCAACACATTCGTTAAAGTTTCTTGATTATAGGAAACACCAAAGCTGACACCTACAACGAAGCTGAGCGCAGCAGCGAGAATGATGACAACCACTTTCGAGACTAATTTTATATGTTTCCAATCCATACAACCTTTCCTAGTAGTGCTAACGCCCGGCTAAGGGGTTGACAACGCACCGCCGAACTCAAAAAACACACTGTAAACATTGAACTTCAATTTTGCGCTAAAGTCGCCACGCGTTGGCAATCCCTCTTGAGCCGTTTGTTATATGTTTGGATGAGAAACCTAGCTAGATCTTGAATGCAATGCATTGAATTACATATTTATCAACACATTGCATGCGGACGGTATAAAATGCAGCTTATTTATAAAAAGCTTCAACTTCACCTTTTAACTTAATCAGCATCGGCTGGCCAAAACGATCTTTAGCTTTCGGTGAAGGAATTTTCACCCACCCTTCACTAATGCAGTATTCTTCAACATCAGTACGTTCTTTGCCATTTAGACGAATGCCAATGTGATGTTCAAAGCATTCCGCTACATAGTGTGGGCTGCGAGGATTACCAGCAAGGTGATCCGGCAAAGCGGGTTTAGCTGTAGTGTCGTTCATATTCATAACCTAAAATATGTAAAAAAGTGCGCTATTGTAGACAATACAAGCCTACCGCTCAACAAAGTAAAGATGCTATTTCATATGCGGTATAGAGCGCAGAACTAGATGACATTATAACGCCCGCTTAAGGGGCAGCCAACGCTACTACCAACTTACCGCATAACACCGTAATCACCGAAACCAACGCATACTAAAAATGCCGCGCGTTGGCTGTCCCTCTTGAAGCGTTTGTTATGAGCGGGGGTTAAGAGTGCGCTTTGACGTACTTTTTAACCTTTTTCATAGCCATTTGACGCTTAAGTGGCGAAAGATAGTCGATAAACAAGTTACCCGATAAATGATCTATTTCGTGCTGCATTACGATGGCTAGAAACTCATCACTTTCGATGGTTATTGGCTTACCTTCGCGGTCTAAAGCAGTCACAACAACTGAAGTAAAACGCTCTACGTCTGCATAGTAATCAGGAACTGATAAACAACCTTCTTGACCCAATGCTTTATCCGAGCCACTAACCACTTCTGGGTTAACCAAAATTAACGGTTCATCTCGACTTTCTGAAAGGTCGATAATAACAACTGCCTCTTTACGACCAACTTGAGTCGACGCCAAACCGATACCATTGTCAGTCGCATATAGCGTTTCCAACATATCGTCTATTAATGTTTGTACCGTCGTAATATCTTGCACCTTTTCCGCTTTAACCTTAAGCCTTGGATCCAGTGCAGTCAGAATTTCTAAAACTGCCATATTTTCCTTCTAATTCTTGGAAGCTCATAACGCCCATTTAAGGTGCTGCTAATTGTTTGCTAAAATGTGTAGCGAAGCGAAACCGAGCAAACTGTTAGCAGTCACGCTTTAAATGCTTGTTATATACCCGTTTGCTTTTTTAAAAAGTAGCTTGTAAAAGTTGGAGGCATATCCGGTAACTGACCAAATAAAACATAACCTTGTTTTTTATAAAAGTCTAAGGCTTGGAATGACGTTGTTTCCAAACGGTAGTTTGTGACACCTTTTGATAGAGCATAGTTTTCAAGCTGTTGTAGTAGCTTTGAACCCAAGCCGTTTGACCGAACAGAATCAGAAACCC
>NZ_NDIM01000332.1:0-2102 GCF_002241375.1 Vibrio sp. V19_P1S1T109
CCTGAAAATCATCCGGAGTCATACCGCTCATTTATGTATAACAATTTCTTCAATCATGTTGATATTCAAGAAGAAAATATCAACTTACTGAATGGCAACGCACCAGATGTTGATGCAGAATGTAAGCGCTATGAAGACAAAATTAAATCATACGGCCGCATTAATCTATTTATGGGCGGTGTGGGTAATGATGGGCACATCGCGTTTAACGAGCCTGCTTCTTCACTTTCGTCGCGCACTCGCATTAAGACACTGACAGAAGATACGCGCATTGCAAACTCTCGATTCTTTGATGGTGATATCAACCAAGTTCCTAAATACGCGCTAACGATTGGTGTAGGCACACTGCTAGATTCAGAAGAGATCATGATTTTGGTGACAGGCCACAATAAGGCGCTGGCTTTGCAAGCGGCCGTGGAAGGAAGCGTCAACCATTTGTGGACAGTCTCCGCACTACAACTTCACGCGAAATCAGTGATTGTATGTGATGAACCATCGACTCAAGAACTAAAAGTGAAAACCGTAAAATACTTTGCGGAATTAGAAGCAAAAAATATCGAAGGTTTCTAAGTCTCTCCCTGCTGGGAAAGGACATTCATAAACAAAAGGCCTGCTAACATCAGCAGGCCTTTTTACACTTTGTAGCAAATGGGACTTTCTATCAAATGGGGAAGTGCGAACGAAATCGGTAGTTGAATTAACCTTCAGCAGCGATTTTCGCTTCTTTTAATTCAACTACTTGTTTCTCCGGGGCAGGGTAGGTTACTCCATTAAAGCGCCCACCTTGTTCAATGCTCAAGTCGTCGCTATAAATAGACCCTGTGACGCTCCCTTTGCTTAAAATTTCAATTTTAGTCGCGTGACATGTGCCTTGGAACTCGCCATTAATGATGATGTGGCCTGCGTACAGCTCACCATTAACCGTGCCTGTTTCACTAATGACGATGGTTTTATCAACGTGCAATTGACCTTCTACCGACCCGTCAATTTGAATGTCGCTTTCTAACCTGAGTTCCCCACTAATGGAACAGCCTTTTGCGATGAGAGTTGTAGCTGAGTGCTGACTCTTAGCTCGACTTTGTTTACTAAAGATTCCCATCGGATACCTCTTACCTTACTAAATATCGTTTCAAAATCATTCACGCCCCAATCAACAAAAGGTCTTGGATCTAATGAACGGCCGACAAATCGAATTTCATAGTGCAAATGTGGGCCAGAAGATAACCCACTGTTTCCAGAATAAGCAATTAAGTCGCCCTTCTGTACAAAATCGCCCCCTTTCACGGCAAATTTTTGCAAATGAGAATAGGAGCTGGTAAATCCATAAGAGTGCTGTAAGCGTAAAAAATTGCCTGACCCTTTATCACTGGCGCGAGTGACTTCGGCAACGCCATCGGCTGGTGCATAAATTGGCGTGCCTATGTTAACCGCAAAATCTTGCCCGCGGTGAATTTTGACGTTGCCGGTGACAGGATGAATACGCTCACCGTATCCTGACGAAATTCTCGCATTATGCACAGGTGCACCGCTGGGTATTTGGGTCAGCATCACCATTCTAACTGAAGAAGTGATAGCGGCGGTGTCTAAACGTGATTCTAATTCCGCTCCGCTTTCATCCATACCCAATACTTTTTCAAGATCGCCGAGCCTGTCTGAAACAACCTGCATCTTTTCTTCTCGTTCGAGCAGGTCATTCTCTAAGCTGTTTTTTAGCTCCTTTAAAGAGGTGACTTCTTCAGTCAGTGACATCGACTGGCTCTCTAACTCTTGTTGCTTGAGTTTAGCAAAATCGACTTCATCAAGAAGGTAATAGATAACGCCGCCAGTGGCGAGAATGCTGGCAACCAGCACATAGCCAAAACCTTTTAAAAAATGTCGGAACCATTTACCGAGATGAAAGTGCTTCGTCCCATGGATGGATGAAACGGAAACAACCACTCTTTCTTTCATGAATTCGTTCACAGCGTCTATGGTTAACAGTACAGCCGATTCTAACAGGGAATGCTCAGGGTCAAAACATTTTGCGTTGTAAGGCTATACTCGTCCCACCTCTTATTGTTCGGTTTGTGAATTGGAGCGTATCCTTGGCCTGCTTTTAGAGG
>NZ_NDIM01000108.1:0-2085 GCF_002241375.1 Vibrio sp. V19_P1S1T109
CAATAAGTGATAATTTGGAAATCTCGTTCGGAAAATAATAAATTATGCTTAATTCATATTTAAGAAGTGAACCAATAACGTTAAGTCATCAAACGATAGAATATTATCAGCCTCATGCTGTGCCCTTCTATCAACCCATCACCGATCACAATAAAAATGTTGTCGGTGTTGAAGTATTAGCTCGTTACTTAGATAAAAATGAGTATAGGAGCTTTCACTTCAATGAATTAACTAGGGATCATACTTTAGCGATCGACATTGAAATCTTGGAATCCGTAGTCAATGAATTTCCAGAAATGGCTAGGAAAGATTTAACCTTTGTCTCATTTAACCTGACCCCAGTAGAACCCTCTTGGTACTACTGCCAAATATTACTTGATACGATTAAAGAAGCTCAGAAAAGCAACATCACAATTTGGATTGAGATTCCGGAGCACACTCCACTTCACTCATCACACCTAATACTTTTGCAACAGCTAAAAAGTTATCCCGTTAAAATTGCCTTTGATGATTTTGGAACGAAAGAAAGTCAATTCCAACGCTTGTTGAGTATGGAATTTGATGTAGTGAAATTTGATCGTCAACTACTTCTTCAGGCAACAAAAAATAATTACTCACTTAGTATGTTCAAAAAACTTGTAGGGTATTTTCAATCAATTGGGAAAGAAGTAGTTTGCGAAGGGATTGAAACTGAAGAACAACTGGTCTTAGTTATCAGTGCCGGTTTTGATTTCATCCAAGGTTATGCTTTAGGAAAACCCGCACCTCACTACTAAGACTAAAAACTTCAAAAGAACTCCACTCATGAGGTGGAAATGAGAGAATTTAGGAAAGCTCTGAAAATTAACTAATGACAGCATTGTAACCATAAAAAGCCACCACTGCATGAGTCAATGTCACAGAGCTTTTGCCAGTTAATGTGATTTTTGTGGCGTTCGAGTATGCCCTTGACCGTTCACATGTCGGTTAGGTATAGGCAATCGGACTGGTGGTCGAGCTATTGATGGTGAACGTGAGATCATATGAAACATAGTGACATCCTCCTTCATTTTGACGCGGCTATGCCTTTGTCTTTATGAAAGAAAGATGCCAACTTATTTAAGATGCTACTGAATCTACCGATTGTGCGTGTAGATCTCTTAATGTTTGAATTTCTTGGGCCCAAATGTCTGGATCGATTGTTTCTAAAATCAATGGGATACCATCAAACCTTGCATCTTTGGCAATAAATTCAAAGCATGGCCAACCAATTTCGCCTTCCCCTAGAGAATGATGGCGGTCAACACGGCTGGCAAACTTTGCCTTTGAGTCGTTGATGTGCATTGCACGTAAGTAGTGCATTCCAACCACGCTATCAAACTCTGAGAAGGTTGCCTCGCACGCCTCAACTGTGCGCAAATCATAACCTGCAGTAAAAGTATGACACGTGTCAAGGCACACACCTACTCGCGATTTATCCTCAACTTGCTGGATAATTTCGGCTAAATGTTCGAAACGCCAGCCTAGATTCGTCCCCTGCCCTGCGGTGTTTTCAATCACAGCAACGACCTCAGGCACGGCTTGATGTGCAAGGTTTATCGATTCTGCAATTGTCGCAAGACATTCACTTTCTGAGACTTGTTTGAGGTGACTACCCGGATGAAAATTCAAAAGCGTCAGCCCCAGTTGCTGGCAACGTTGCATTTCATCAATAAAAGCTTCGCGTGACTTAGCAAGCTTATCGGCTTCTGGCGCGCCCAGATTAATAAGGTATGAATCATGCGGCAAAATGTGTTCACTTTTAAAACCAAGCATGTGGCAGTTAGCCTTAAAAGCGCGAATGGTTGCCTCTTCGAGCGGTTTAGCAACCCACTGGCGCTGGTTTTTAGTGAATAAAGCAAATGCATTTGCTCCAATTTCTCTCGCTCTCAATGGGGCTTGGTCAACTCCGCCAGAGGCCGATACATGAGCACCAATAAATTTCATTCCACGGCCCTGAATTCTATTTGTCATTAAATCACTTTGTACTTTCAACATTGGACTTCAATTGTCTGATTTTCTGTTACTTAGGTCAAACACGCGCTAAAAATGTAGTAAAATTACAAC
>NZ_NDIM01000046.1:0-2079 GCF_002241375.1 Vibrio sp. V19_P1S1T109
GAACATTATAATGAAATCAAATAAAACTCTTCTTTCACTTGCAGTGGCATGTGGACTATTCAGCGTATCAAACGCATCTCAAGCCGCTGGTTTCCAATTGGCAGAATACTCTGCAACGGGCCTTGGGCGTGCTTACGCTGGTGAAGCGGCTATGGCTGATAACGCCAGTGCACAATGGCGTAACCCTGCCATGCTGACTTATTTGAAAGGTACGCAAATTTCTGTTGGTGCAATTTACGTTAATCCGAATGTTGATGTGAATGGAAAAATCAACGGCGCATTAGAAGCAAGCTCAAATGACTTCGCAAATGATGCCGTCATCCCCAATTTTTACCTCTCACATCAAGTGAACGATAAAATGGTACTAGGTTTAGCACTCGGTACTAACTATGGCATGGAGACCGAGCTTGACCGTAATTTCAGCGCGAGCCACTTTGGTAATCAAGCGATGGTTAAAACAATGGAAGTCAATGCCAACATCGGCTACCAACTTACTGATGTGGTCACCGTTGGCGGTGGCATTCGTTATGTGATTGGAGAAGGCCATTTCGGTGCAACCTCTCCGGCTCAAACTAAGCCTCTTCCACAAGGTACAACACTGAAGTACATGGAAGGTGAAGATAAAGCTTGGGGTTGGCAAGTGGGTACGGCATGGCAGATCAATGATAGCAATCGCATAGGCTTTACTTATAAATCAGAAGTTGACCTAAAGCTTACTGGCACAGCGAATATATTTTCGAAAGAATCGGGCAAGGTAGTGAATGATACAGGTTCAATGATGCTCACTATGCCTGCCACCGCTGAACTGGCTAGCTACCACCAACTAAATGAACAGTTGGCACTACATGCCAGTATTAACTGGACCGATTGGAGCAGTTTCGAAAAGCTTGAAGCGGATTTAAACACTCTTGGCTCAGTGATGGTTAAAGAAGAAAACTGGGAAGACAATTACCGTTTTGCTCTGGGTGCTACTTACCAAGTCGATGCAAAATTAGCACTGCGTACAGGCATTGCTTACGATATGGCGGCAGTTAACGATAAAAACCGTACCATTACCATCCCTGAAACTGATCGAACTTGGTTAAGCGTTGGTGCGGAGTATGCCTTCACGGAACAATTCACCGTAGACACTGGCTTTACTTACATTTTTGCCAAAGATGCCAACATTGTGGAATCTCGTGGTTATGCTTCAGATGATGCAGCGCAAGCCGTTGGAGGCCAATTTTCTGGTACAACGACGGGTAATGTTTGGCTTATCGGCGCACAAGCCAATTATCGCTTCTAAACTCATTAGAGATACTCCCAGAGGCCAGAGCACTGCTCTGGCTTTTTTATTCCTTGTAATTTCGATGGTTTTTGCTGCCGAGTAGTTGAGCTATGATAGCGGCAACGCTATTAATGAACAGGACTGAGCATGTCGACTGAAGAAATTAAAAATGAACGCCATAAGGCGAGGCAACAGAAAGTAAAAGAGCAAGTCGATGCACGAATTGCCGCGGCCCAGCAAGAGAAAGGGTTGTTATTGATCATTACCGGCAATGGCAAAGGGAAATCTACCTCAGGTTTTGGCACCATTGCGCGCGCTGTTGGCCACGGTTTGAAATGTTCGGTAGCTCAGTTCATTAAAGGAACCTGGGAAAATGGTGAACGTAATCTGCTTGAAAAACTGGGCGTCGAATTTCAAGTCATGGCGACGGGCTTTACTTGGGAAACACAAAATAAAGAAGCCGATACCGCAGCGGCGCAAGGGGTTTGGCAAGAGTGCAAACGCATGCTTAAAGATGAGTCGATTGATGTGGTGTTGTTTGATGAGCTGACCTACATGGTGAGCTATGGCTATATCGAATTAGACGAAGTGATTGAAGCCTTAGCAACACGGCCAGCAATGCAGTCGGTGGTGATCACGGGCCGAGGAGCACACCGCAGCTTGATTGAAATCGCCGATACGGTGTCGGAAGTCAAAAATGTGAAACACGCATTTGAGTCGGGCATCAAAGCACGAAAAGGCATCGACTGGTGATAAAAAAAGCCTCCTCTAAATTGAGGAGGCTTGATCAATCATAATGAAATCAACCCAGT
>NZ_NDIM01000031.1:0-2045 GCF_002241375.1 Vibrio sp. V19_P1S1T109
ATTTATGATGGAAAATAAATAGAAATTTAAAAACCCATTAAATATTAAAGATTCCCGATAAAAAGACCTCAATATTATTAATCGAGGTCGACAGTCAATAGAAGGTGAAGAGGTTGGTTTAAAACAATTTACTCGACCAACCCAGTTTCTTTCTTAGCACGTGATAGTAGCTGTAATCTTTAGGATGAATGAGCTTTAGAATATTTGGGCTTTGGTAAATATGCACTTCATCACCGGGGGAAACCGGTAGGGATACTTGTCCATCGCAGCTAACTTCCTGTGTTCCGCGATTATCAGGCGAAACCAGCAGTTTTATCTGGCGGTTGCCATCCACAACTAAGGGGCGGCTTGAAAGGGTATGCGGGAACATGGGAACCAGTGTAATGGCGTTTAAACTGGGGGATAAAATCGGCCCGCCGCCAGAAAGTGAATAAGCGGTAGAGCCCGTTGGGGTAGAAACGATAAGGCCATCAGAGCGTTGAGAAAAAGCGAAGCTATTATCTATATAGACTTCAAATTCAATCATATGTGCAATTTTGCCGGGGTGTAATACGGCTTCATTAAGCGCTGCATTATGGCTTTTGACTTGCCCGTGGCGATGAATTTCTGTTTCCAGTAAGAAGCGTTGCTCTTCTAAATATTCGCCATTGAGTACTGCAAATAGCCTTGGTTGAAAATCTTCTGGGTTGAGATCGGTCAAAAATCCTAAATTGCCACGATTCACCCCAATCACGGAAATGTCGAAGCGTGATAATACGCGTGCGGCACCGAGCATATTGCCATCGCCCCCAACCACAACCGCAAGGTCTGCTTTTTTGCCGATTTCAAGCAGGCTAGCGAAATGTTCCGCAGGTACACCTTCCAATATTTCGCTGAGACGATCATCAATAAAGACCGGATATCCCATTGAAGTTAGCCATTGGTAAAGCTCTTTATGTGTTTGAATGGCTTGTTGATCTCTTGGTTTTCCAATGATAGCGATCACTTCAAATGGTTTTTTCATAAATTTTCCAAACTAATTAGGCTTGAATCAGGATTGTTCATCCCCATAATAAGGGCAAGTTATGCCTTTGTGCGAATTTTTGTGTGCTTAACTTTTTGAACTGTGGAGGTTAAGCGCAAAATAGTTGGATTCTGGAGATATCATGAACAACGAAGAAAACAAAATCAAAGAAGAAGAACTACAGCAAGAAGTAGTGGGTCAAGAAGCTGAAGTCGTTGGTACTGACGCGGATATCGATTGGAACGAACAAGTTGAAGTCGATGAGAAAGAGTCCCAAATTGCGCAATTAGAAGCGGCGCTACTGTCGAGCGAAGCAAAAATTCAAGAGCAAAAAGACTCGGTGCTAAGAGCGAAAGCGGAAGTTGAAAATATGCGCCGCCGTTCAGAGCAAGAGATCGATAAAGCGCGTAAATATGCGTTGAGCCGTTTTGCTGAAGAGTTGTTGCCAGTGTTAGACAACCTAGAGCGCACGATTCAAGCTGCTGACGCTGAGAACGAAGTGGTGAAACCGCTGGTGGAAGGTGTGGAACTGACACACAAAACTTTCATTGGCGTAGTTGAAAAGTTTGGCCTGAAAGAGATTAATCCTGAAGGCGAAACATTCAACCCAGAATTGCACCAAGCAATGTCAATTCAAGAGAGCCCAGATCATGAACCTAACACTGTGATGTTTGTGATGCAAAAGGGCTATGAGTTGAACGGCCGAGTGATTCGCCCTGCGATGGTCATGGTATCAAAGTAAAGAGTTGCGAAATAAGCCAAATGCTTTATTGGCGTTAATTTATTCAGTGCCAAAGAGAGGTGTACGTCGCCTCTCTTTTTTATGTCGAAATCGATTAATGTCGAGATAGAAACCTTCATTAAGTGATTTCGGGATTGAAAAAGTCGTTATTTACGCTGTTTAGTCGAAATATCATAACTTTTTTCAATTTTGCCCTTGAAAAGGTGCTGAGTGACCTTATTTATTGGGCATACGAGAAACGAACATCCTTGTTTAGTTTGTGAGTAAGGGTTGAAACCCTGTTCTCCCTCCCCCACATAG
>NZ_NDIM01000110.1:0-2041 GCF_002241375.1 Vibrio sp. V19_P1S1T109
GCTCAAGAGGGATTGTCAACGCATGGCGACTTTAGTGCAAAATTGAAGTTCAGTGTTTACAGTGTGTTTTTTGAGTTCGGTTATGCGTTGTCAACCCCTTAGCCGGGCGTTATGCAACTCAGGGAAATTTAGGGGTTCAATCTTTTTAGATTTCTCCGGCCATTCATTTTGTGTTGTCGGCAAATGAGCACTTTTATCCTCAGATTCGTGGTTCACTCAAACCGTAAAACAGGCAAGGTTCTTTGTTTGCCTCAATCAGTTTTAGCGTTGGCGTGTTGTGAATCTTGTGGCCGCAAAGTGTGGAAAGGGCAAGTTTATCGAGCATTTTGTACTTGCTGAAAGTCTTGCTTGTTGAGTTTGTCTCATTCAAAAGCTTGGTTTGTTGTTGAACGGTGGACTTTGTTTTGGCGGCTCATTTATCACAGTTCTTGTTTGGGGTGGTTCTTGAATCACTCAACCATTGCAATTGTGGATTTTGGTCGTGTAAATTCAGTTTATCTCATTGAATTTGCATAACAAACGGCTCAAGAGGGATTGCCAACGCGTGGCGACTTTAGTGCAAAATTGAAATTCAGTGTTTACAGTGTGTTTTTTGAGTTCGGCTATGCGTTGTCAACCCCTTAGCCGGGCGTTATGTTGCCTCATGGCGTAAGGAGAATTTAATTGGCATCGTTAGAAGAAGCTTATAGCTATGAATATGATGACATTATTGATGCGGAGCTTGCCTATGATCTTTATTGGGCAGGGGTGATTTCTAGTAAATCCGCGTTTGAATGTCCAAGTGAGTTTTGTGAAGCAAAAGTTACCTGTGTGAACATGGATGCTGAAAAGCAAGATATGCAGCAATCACCACACTTTCGTGGCTATAACCACTCGTCAGAGTGTGATGCGAGCATAGGTAAAAAACCGAAAGTTAGTGCTGGTTCAAAA
The DNA here is from genome assembly GCF_002241375.1 of Vibrio sp. V19_P1S1T109. Taxonomy (NCBI): domain Bacteria; kingdom Pseudomonadati; phylum Pseudomonadota; class Gammaproteobacteria; order Vibrionales; family Vibrionaceae; genus Vibrio; species Vibrio sp. V19_P1S1T109. The sequence goes on from NZ_NDIM01000110.1 coordinate 931, forward strand.
TATGAGCCTAGTGCATCTAAAGTTGTAAAAAGTGACCAAAAGTCAGACACATTTAATCTACATAGACCGCCTAATCAATTTGCCAAAAAGAAAAAAGGTGAACGTGATAAAAGCAAAAAGCGAGCAATCAATTCACGACGTCCCCATGTTCAAGGAGAGCATGAGCTTCAATCTGGCTCAGATTTCTATGCTGTCAGATCTTTAGTAACTAAGTACATTCGTCACAGAAAAGATGAAACGCTGTCAGAACACTATGTAAATATCAGTGGAAAGGACATTAGCTATAGAGAGTTGTTCAAAGGTGTTTACAACCAACCAATAGAGGCTCTTCGCGGAGAAAAGCGTATTTATTGGGGAGTTGCGTATATTAACCATATGCCGGACAAAAATACTTATCGCATTGTCTTTCAAAATGAAATGCAGCACGGCAGCAACTATATTAGGCCTTCATTTTTCATATCCGCGGAGCAGATTGAAGCCTATCCAGTTAATAACCTTGTGACTAAGAGACTGGCTAAAATTTCAGAGTCAAAAGATAAGCGAGCATTCGTCTTTTTATACTCTAAGCCTCATGGTCAAGGGCCTAACTATATTAACTTTGATGTAGACAGCTTAGATTACCTTGAAATTAGGTATTTAGACTTATTTGATGAGCTCAAAAAGTCAACATAACAAACGCTTCAAGAGGGACAACCAACGCGCGGCATTTTTATTATGCGTTGGTTTTTGTGATTACGGTGTTGTGCGGAAGCTTGGTAGTAGCGTTGTCTGCCCCTTAAGCGGGCGTTAGCTGAGGTTAAGAGAAACCATAAAATTAAGCGCTTATTTTTCTTAGTCTGAGGCTCTAGCTTTGCACCTGAAAGTCAGCACTTTTCCATGTATCTCGCCAGTGGCACTGTTCGTGAAGTGCTTGAACTAACCGAAGTCTGTTTACGGGAGGTGGTGTGTTTGTTTATTTCTTTGGTGTGGCTTCTTTGGTTTTGAAGCTCTTTCGCGCCTAAATGGGTTTTGCGCACTTGGTTGTTGGCTTCTTCGAAAGGATTCTTTGTAAATTGAAGTCTTAGAAGTTCGTCAGTTTCCCTGTTATTTCTTCTTTGCCAAGTGCGTTTCG
>NZ_NDIM01000219.1:0-21518 GCF_002241375.1 Vibrio sp. V19_P1S1T109
GTGTAGGAATAATCTTACAAGAGAATAAACCCATAAAATTAGAATGTGAGATGCATATCCGCACCAAAACATAATTTCGGTGCGGATATTATTAATGAGATGAAGTACGAATAATTTCAGCTAAACTTGATAAGCGTCGTTGATGCTCAGCGACATAAGGATTACTACGATCCCAAGCATATCCTGCAAGAATAGAGCAAATCATCTGTTTTATTCTTGAGTTGGGCGTTTGGTAAAAAATCACCTCTTGTAACATGCCGTTGTACCAACCTTCCACATAAGTGCGGAACGTATCCACTCCGACCATTAATGGCTGAGAATACTCTTGCTGCCAATCTACACTTTCGTTTTTTAGTTGGCGTACAACACAAGACACCGCTAACTGAGCCGATTTCATGGCTATCGTTACACCTGATGAAAACACCGGGTCTAAAAATTCACCAGCATTGCCTAATAACGCATAATTTACCGTGGCCAACTGCTTAACATTTGCAGAATAGCCGCCTAGCTCACCAGCAGGATTAGGGTATTCGGACTTCGAAAGCAGTTCCGCCAGCTCAGGCATTTCATTCACCAATTGCTGGATCGCCGCAATTTTATCACTTGGATAGCCGTCAAAAAACGACGGTTCACCGACAACACCTAATGAACATGTGCCGTTAGAAAAAGGAATGAGCCAATACCATACGTCAGGATTACGCGGATGGACGGAGATCAGTATCTTGTTTCGGTCGTAGTCTGGTTGTTCAGGGGAGATATGATCAATGATATGGGTAAAGATGGCTTTTCTCGGAGGTAAACACGATGGCTCTTCCAAATCGAGTAACTTAGGCAATACTCGGCCAAAGCCACTGGCATCCAGCACGAAGTCGGCTTCAATTTGATACGTTATACCGTGTTGATCCGTCACCAATAATTGTGATTTATTCTCTTCAAATTCGATATTCGTCAGTTGATGTTGATAACGAATTTCAACCCCTTGCTTAACAGCAGAATCCGCTAATACTTTATCAAATTGACTACGCTGAACCTGAAAAGTGGTTCCCGGCCCATTCGAATATTTGTCGGTAAAATCAAACTGGGCGTATACACCATTTTTTCGAAAGGCAGCACCATTTTTATATTGAAAACCCGCACACATAACATCAGGTAACATTCCCGCCGCTTCTATCACTTCCATACAAGCAGGTAATAAGCTTTCGCCAATAGAAAAGCGTGGGAAAAGTGCTTTTTCGATAACCAACACGCGTATGTTTTGCGCATGGAGTAATGCCGCGGCAGTCGAACCCGAAGGGCCCGCACCAATGATAACAACTTGAGTTATCTCTTTATTCATGAATTGACTCGCCTCGATTTTAATTAAGCTTGGGCTTTTAGCTCTAACAAGGTGTGGCCAAGGCCAATATTGTCGGTCCGTTTGATCACCTGTAATCCTGCTGCTTGAACGATTTCTAAGAAATCTTCGCTGCGATAGAAGCGACTATTACCATTTGCAAGGCAGGTAAAATACAAAGAGGTGGCATTGAGGCTATAAGAAGCCGCATCGTACTTCTGTGAATCCCAGAACAGTTCCAAAATATAAACCGTCGAATATGCAGAAAGATTGGCGCGAACGCGTTTTAAAATACTCAAAATTTCCATTGGCGAAAAACAGTCTAAAAACTGGCTCATCCACCACACGTCCGCATTTTTTGGTAATGGTTGTTCTTTATCGAGCATGTTGGCTGGAAAAGGATGAATACGCTGCGTAAAACCTTGTTGCTGCGCGTTAGCCATCGCCATTTCCAACTGTTGTGGCAGATCCACAATCGTCACTTCAACGTCTGAATCATAGTGACAACATTGCAGTGCCCATTTACCCGTATTGCCACCAATATCGACCAAATGTTTCGGTTTTTTACGAAACACTTCTTTCAGCAAAATAGGAAAAGAACGATCGGAATAGAAGTGATCGAATTTGAACCAACTCTCTTTAGCTTGCTGGGGCAAACGCGATAAACCTTGGTAGATGGTATCCCAATCGCCGAGTTCTTTCAGACCAGCAGGCTTGCCTTCGGTGATCGATTCGGTTAAGTGCATCATGGCGGCATAACAAACGTCTGCCGTGAAATCCATATTGGCTTGCGTCATCCCATCATGCAGCAAAAAAATGCCTAGATTAGCCAATGAATAATTCGGTTTATCCCATAAAACAATATGGGCACTGATGGCCATATCGAGCAATACTTTAACGCCATACTCTGACACGCTCGTTTCTTGAGCAATTTGTTCCGCATTTAAACCTTTTTCGCCAGCATTATCTAATGCAGCCAATATGCCTAAGTCACGTAATGTGCGCGCCGTATGAAAAACGATGGGGGCAAAAGATAATTTTTGAGCTTCGGTTTTTGCCTCTAAAGCGTTATAAGGATCTATTTTTTGATTTAACACATTAAAACCTAACTTTAATTTGTGAACAATATCCAAACACTTAATCTAAGTTCGACTCAATTCTTAAAAATCAATATTTAAGTCAAGGATACAAACGTTTATAGTTGCGAAGAATAATCTTGTGCCATAGTATTTAACCCTATCAAAAACAATGCAATATCTTATGTCAAATCAACAGCAAATAATCACGTTAAATATTGATACTTGGGTTGCAAATTCTGCAGGCTTATCTCACCCTTCTGATTGGCAAAATTGGGCAAGAGAAGAGATTTGGCCTGACGATAATACGCTCAACACAGACCATATTCCTCCTATGATGCGCCGCAGAATGAGTAGTTTGAGCAAATTAGCCGTGCAGACTGCACTGACTGCTATAGAATCACAACATATTGATTACATGGTATTTTCATGTCGTCATGGCGAGCTTCATCGTAGCGTTGAAATTGTGAAGTCGATATTGATTGGCGAAGAAGCCTCACCAATGGCGTTTTCACAATCTGTTCATAATACAGCGGCAGGCCTAGCAACCATCGCTTCAAAACAACCGATCCCATTAACCTCGATTGCAGCAGCACAAAACACATTTCAAAGTGCCATATTAGAAGCTTGGCTCTATTTAAATGAGCACCCTAGTCACAAAGTGCTGTTGGTTGATTTTGATGAGCCATTACCTAGCGACTACCAACAATACGAAGAGTGGCAGTTTCAAGGCTATGCCTTAGGGTTAACCCTGTCTCACGGTTCAGATTTTACGCTCTCTATGCAGATGTCTGATACCAAGCCACAACAGCCTCAAGCATTGTCGTTTCTTCACCACTATTTGTCAGAAAAATCTGAATGGATCATTGAAGGCTCGCAAAGCGCTTGGAAATGGCAACGAAAATGTTAGAGTTCAACCGCTACTGGCGTATTGCTGCTACAGGTTTTTGTTTTTTTATATTTGGTTTAGGCGGATTAACGCTGAGTTTTATTATTATCCCACTGATTGCATTATTTTCATCGCAAACAGATCGTCGAGAATATAAAGTTCAAAAATCAATCCAAAACTCATTCAATATATTTTGTAAGTTGATGAAATTAACAGGTGCCATCGACTATAAAATAACCAACGCAGAACTATTAAAACAGGATAAAAGCTGCCTTATTGTCGCCAATCATCCAAGCTTAATTGATTATGTTCTCATTGCATCACAACTTCATCAGTGCGATTGCTTGGTTAAATCAGCTATCTGGGCCAATCCTTTTATGAAACGGATTGTTCAAGCCGCAGGTTATATCCCCAATGAAACACCTGATGATTTGTTAAATGTGTGCGAGGAACGCATGAGCCGCGGAAACGTATTATTGATTTTCCCTGAAGGCACGCGAACCACACCCGGTGTTAAACCCAAATTGCAGCGCGGTGCGGCGCAAATCGCAATCCGAACTCAAAGAGACTTACGCATCGTACATATTACCGTTTCTCCGAGTTTTCTCACAAAAGAGCAAAAGTGGTACCAAGTTCCTAAAACCAAACCCTTTTTCCATGTGGAGATAAAGGGTAAAGTTGTCGTCACACCTTTTATTGAAGGTGCTGATAACCCCACCACTGCAGCACGACGTTTAAATCGCCACCTTGCAGAGGTGATTTTCCCCCAAAACAATAACCAGAAATGACAAAACTATTGAAGTTATCGACCCATAACGTCAAGTTGCAGCGAAGCGGAAAGTGAGTAAGTCCCCATCCGTATAGATAACGATATGATTGGGGTGAGCGAACGTAGCCAACACCGCTGCAACTTTAAGTGGGGAAGTATATATCAAGGTTTTGTTCAAAACGGCTAGAACATTATATAAGTAGGTTGAAGTGGAAATACTACACACAGAAATAAAACAGCTCATTATCGACGCACTAAATCTTGAAGATATCTCAGTTAACGATATTGAAACTGACGCACCACTTTTTGGTGATGGGTTAGGTTTAGATTCTATCGATGCTTTAGAGCTCGGTTTGGCCATTAAAAAGAAGTATAATATCGTCATTGACGCTGATGACTCCAATACTCGCCAACACTTTGCATCAGTGGCAAACTTAGCAAATTATATTTCATCTCAAACTAGCCACTAATAAATAGATAGCGTTATGACAGAAGTAAACCAACAACAAGTATTTGATCAAGTTAAAGAAGCTCTCGTTGAACTATTTGAAATTGATGAAGCCGATATTCAACCAGACGCTCACCTTTATCAAGATCTCGATCTCGACAGTATTGATGCTGTAGATCTTGTCGTTCACTTACAAAAAGTGACTGGCAAAAAAATCAAGCCTGAAGAGTTTAAAACCGTTCGCACCGTCAATGATGTGGTGGAATCGGTTATTGAACTTGTTAAGGAAAGCTAATGCGGCGATTGCTGACGATTTTGTCTGCAATCGTCCTGCTTACCTACCCACTCGCGGTCTACTTCGGGATTAATCAGTTTGGTTTGCAAGCTATAGGGGGCTTCTTAGCCGCTATTTTTGCTTTAAGAATTCTTTCTGGTTGGCAAGCCAAGCTTCAAGAACTGAAGCAACTGGCTTGGCTTAGTGGGTTCGTTGGTATCACTTTGGTGACTTTGGGGATGCTCTTTCAGCAGCATGGTTGGCTACTGTTTTACCCTGTTGTGGTTAATGTATGTCTTTTGGCTCTTTTTGCCTTGAGCCTAACGCAACCGCAAACAGTGATTGAACGGCTGGCGAGGCTGCAAGAGCCTGAACTTCCTCAAAGTGGCATTGAGTACACACGCACGGTCACTAAAGTGTGGTGCCTCTACTTCATCATGAATGGAGCCATCGCACTTTATACCTGCTTCCAATCTATCGAGATCTGGACGTTGTATAACGGATTGATCAGTTATCTCCTTGCTGGCAGCCTCTTTGTAACGGAATGGCTAGTAAGACAAAGGATTCGCAAAGGCTAGGTACGCTATGACTTTCGGCAACCCCGATTTTTGCTCGCTTGCAACATTACTCTCCTCACCAAGAAACGATTCGCATTGTGTTGCTTTTGACCTCAATAACACCATTAACTGGGCAAACTTTGTCGCCGATGTCAGCCAACTAAGCCGGCAATTAGCGTCGCGAAATGAACATCATATTGCACTGTGTGCTGGCGATAGCTATCAATTTTCAGTCGGTTTTTTCGCCGTATGCTGCACGCGAAAATCATTAATTCTGCCCGGTAATTATCAACCTGCGGCACTGGCAGAACTGAGTCAACACTTTGAGTTGTTGCTGTGTGATGAGGCGATAACAATACCCAATTCTACGCCAACCCTCTCTCTTAACCATTTAACGCTACCCAACGACATGCGCGATGAAGCCGTTTGTTTTGCACCACTTTCATTAGAGACACAAACCGTGACGCTGTTTACGTCAGGCTCCAGCGGTCAGCCTAAGGCTATCATCAAAACACTGCGGCAGCTTGAAGCTGAAATCGCCATTTTAGAGCAGCTTTGGGGCGAACAGCTCATTGGTGCAAAAGTGGAAAGTACAGTTTCTCATCAACATATTTATGGGCTGCTATTTCGTGTGTTATGGCCACTGTGTGCAGGGCGAGCATTTGCCCGCCATAACTTGGAATTTCCAGAACAAGTGACCGCACATGCGCATCCGGACACTGTGCTGATCAGTAGCCCTGCGCTATTGAAACGCTTGTCACAAGAGCACCAGCCAAGCCCACTGCGCACACTGTTTTCTTCCGGTGGCCCACTTCCCTACTCTGCTTCTTGTCACGCAAAAACCCTGTTTGGGCAACGACCTATCGAAGTGTATGGCAGTACGGAAACTGGCGGCATCGCTTTTCGGCAACAGCACAGTGCAACGCAGCAATGGGAGCTTTTTCCTACCGTTGAAGCAAGACTTAACAGCGAGAACTGCTTAGCCTTGCGCTCTGCACACATTGATCCGAATCATTGGTATCAAACAGCCGATGAATGTGAGCTTTCCGACCAACGGCACTTTACCTTGAAAGGTCGCACCGATCGCATCATCAAAATCGAAGAAAAACGGATCTCACTGGTTGAAGTGGAACAGCGTATTGAACAACTGCCGTGGATCAGTGAAACAGCCGTGTTACCACAACAAGACGGTGAACGTTTGATCTTAATTTCAGCGATTGTACTGTCAGCCTGCGGCACTGAAAAATTAGCTCAACTTGGAAAGGGGAAGTTCTGGCTGTTGCTGCGTTCTGAACTGCGCCAATGGTTAGAACCTATTGCTGTACCTCGACGCTTTAGAGTGGTAAAAGAGATCCCACTCAATAGCCAAGGTAAGCGCCTTGTTGCTGAACTAGAAACACTATTCCAACCATAAAAATAACGAAGCCCAATAGATTATGGCCAAAAGAACACCCACATTATTATGTGCTGACACTCAGCCTCACACAGTGAATTTGACGCTGCGCGTTGACGCCGACATTATTGATTTTTCAGGACACTTTGAGCATTTCCCATTGCTGCCAGGCGTTACCCAAATCGATTGGGCACTGCGCTATGCACGAGAATACTTATCTGTACCCACAAGCTTTCAAGGTATGGAAGTGATCAAATTCCAAGAACCTATCTTGCCAGACATGACCGTTCAACTGGCATTAAGTTGGGATGAGGAAAAACAGAAACTCGCGTTTAGTTATAGTTCGCAGCGTGAGGGTTTAAACATCATTCACTCATCAGGAAAAATGAAGTTGGGTGAAATCTGTGGCTGATTATCAAGCTTGTTTTTTAATTCCGTGCTACAACCACGGCAGCACAGTAGCAGAAGTTGTCTCATCACTCAGCGCATTTGAACTTCCCATTTTACTGGTTGATGATGGCAGCAATCAGCAAACAAAACAGGCGTTGAGAAACGTCGCTCAGCAAACACATGTTCACCTCATTACCCTAGAACAAAACCAAGGCAAAGGTGGCGCGGTAATGGCTGGTATTCGCCAAGCGCAGCAGTTGGGGTTTAGCCACGTCATCCAAATTGATGCCGATGGCCAACATGATTTACAAGCGCTGCCTAAATTACTGGCCGCGTCAAAGCAACATCCAAACCACCTAATTTCTGGTCAGCCGATTTATGATGACAGCGTACCCAAAGCGCGTTTATATGGCCGTTACGCAACGCATATTTGGGTTTGGATTGAAACGCTATCCTTTACGATCAAAGACAGTATGTGTGGTTTTCGCGCGTATCCCGTAGACCTCACCGTTGAGGTGCTCAATAACCATAAGATCGGCACGCGCATGGATTTCGATATCGAAATCTTAGTTCGCATGTATTGGCACGGGGTCGATATCGATTTTGTGGAAACCCGCGTCATTTATCCTGAAGGAGGCGTCTCTCATTTCGATGCACTATGGGATAACGTCAAAATCAGTTGGATGCACAGCAAATTATTTTTTGGCATGTTACCGCGTATTCCTCAACTGCTGAAACGCAACCAAAGCAGGCACAACAAAAGTGGTGCAGAGCCAAACCAGCACTGGTCAAAGCGTCAAGAACGAGGAACGGTTCTAGGTATTAAAGCGTTACTGGCGGTATATAGCCTGCTCGGGCGGCCAATTTTCAACCTGATGCTGAAACTTGTAATGGGCTATTACTATCTTACTGGAAAACAAGCTCGCCAAGCCTCTGAACAATATTTACAGCACTTACAAAGCTACGCAAACCGTCGCCAAATCACGCTGCCAAATCATCTCTCTAGCTATAACCATCTGCTCTCTTTTGGCCACACTATGCTGGATAAATTGGCGGCATGGAAAGGCGATTTTTCGGTAAAAAATTTGACCATCCATGGTCAAGAATCGTTCCAAGCTCTAGTAGAACGTAAACAAGGTGTACTTCTTTTAGGATCTCATCTTGGAAATATTGAACTGTGCCGCGCTCTGGGACGTCGGCATTCTCATATTAAGATCAATGCGTTAGTCTTCACCGAGCACGCCGAACGCTTCAATGCGGTAATGAAAGCGATCAATCCCAACTCAGAACTGAACCTCATTCAAGTGAGCCGTTTGGGCCCCGATACTGCTATTTTGCTTCAACAGAAAATAGAGCAAGGAGAATGGGTGGTGATCGTCGGAGATAGAACGTCCACCAGCAAAGAGACCCGAGCCGTATGGGCCGATTTTTTAGGCCAACCCGCACCGTTTCCACAAGGCCCTTTTATGTTGGCCTCGGTGTTGAAAGCTCCTGTCTACCTTTTGTTTGGCTTAAGAGACGAACGTTCTAAAACTCCACATTTTAACGTCTATTTCGAGCACTTTAGCGACAACATAGATTTACCGAGAAAAGAGCGACAAGCGGCGCTAGCGCAGGTAGTACAACGCTACGCTGATCGGCTGGAACATTACACACTGCAAGCTCCACTGCAGTGGTATAACTTTTTCAATTTTTGGACTCTAAGTAAACAGCAGCATGATGATTCAGACAGATAACCGCATAACTTTTGGCGTCGATCGCCTCACCATTGAAGATGTTGTCGCGATTTCGCAAGGCGCGCAGGCCAACCTCAATTCTTCAGCGGAATTCACCGCTAAAATTGATCGCGGCGTCGCTTTTCTAGAACGACTTTTAAAAGAAGAAGGCGTGATTTACGGCGTAACCACCGGCTATGGTGATTCATGCACCGTTGCCATTCCGCCGAATCTAGTAGACCAATTACCACTGCATTTGACTCGCTTTCACGGCTGTGGCTTAGGCGAGGTATTAAGCCATCAGCAATCTCGCGCAGTATTAGCAACGCGCTTGTGTTCACTAGCGCAAGGTGTCTCTGGTGTGAGCCATGAACTGCTTAACCAAATTGTCACCTTGATCAACCACGATATCGCCCCTCGTATTCCACAAGAAGGTTCGGTCGGGGCAAGCGGCGATTTAACGCCACTCTCCTACCTCGCGGCCACACTGATTGGTGAGCGCGACGTGCTTTATAAAGGTGAGATGCGCCCAACTCAAGATGTGTTTAACGAACTGGGTATTCGCCCGATCAAGCTAAAACCAAAAGAGGGATTAGCGCTGATGAACGGCACATCAGTCATGACTGCTTTGGCCTGTTTAGCCTATAAACGCGCCGAGTATTTAACTCAACTCTGCACCAAAATTACCGCCATGGTGTCTGTCGGTATTCAGGGTAACGACTTCCATTTTGATGCCGCGCTATTTGCCGTCAAGCCGCATCCTGGCCAGCAACAAATCGCAGCATGGCTACGCGATGACTTACAAGCAGAGCGCCCACCTCGCAACAGTGATCGCCTGCAAGATCGCTATTCATTGCGCTGCGCACCCCATGTGATTGGCACAGTGCAAGATGCACTGCCGTGGCTACGTCAACTGATTGAAAATGAGCTCAACAGTGCCAACGACAACCCCATCATCGATGGCGATAATGAACGCGTACTGCACGGCGGTCATTTTTACGGCGGCCACATTGCCATGGCAATGGATACCTTAAAAACGCAGATTGCTAACCTAGCCGATTTGCTCGATCGCCAAATGGCGCAATTGATGGATTACAAATTCAACAACGGTTTGCCTTTTAACTTAACTGGCGCAGAAGGCGAAAGAAAACCGATCAACCACGGCTTTAAAGCCGTGCAGATTGGCATTTCAGCGTGGACGGCCGAAGCCTTGAAACATACCATGCCTGCCAGCGTTTTTTCACGTTCGACTGAGTGTCACAACCAAGACAAAGTCAGCATGGGAACCATCGCCGCGCGTGATTGTCTACGTGTGCTTGAACTGACAGAACAAGTGGCGGCCGCCTCGCTGTTAGCAGCGACCCAAGCAATAGAATTGCGCAAACGTCATCATGAGCTGGATGAGCAACACATGAGTCACAATATCAAGCAGATGCGCTTAGCCGTGTTACAAGAGTTTGACTTTGTGGTGGAAGATCGTCCGCTAGAACATGATTTGCGCCACTTTATTAGCCGCATTCAACAACGCCACTGGACACTTTACTAGGAAGCGCGATGAGCGATGTACTTCATCCATTGGAAAGTGAGGTGACTTTAGTCACCTCGTTTCAAGATGCCGACCCAATGGGCGTTATCTACCACGGCAATTATTTTCGTTTTTTTGAAGAAGCACGCCGCGTGCTGATGGAAAAAATTGATTACAGCTATCACGCGATGACTCAGTCGGGCTACCTATGGCCGGTGATTGATACCCACGTGAAGTACGTGAAAGCGATCCCGTTCAACCATACGATTCGAGTCAAAGCGACCTTGACAGAATGGGAAAATCGCTTGCGTGTTGACTACATGATTTTTGATAGCCAGACCGGGCAACGAATGTGTAAAGCGCACACCACTCAAGTAGCGGTTCGCATCGACACGCAAGAGATGTGTTTCGCTTCCCCAACGCTATTTACCGACAAAGTGCAGCACTGGCATACCTACGGGAAATTATGATGCGCCGTTTTCTATGGCTAACTTTAGCTCTATTCTCGCCCCTACTCTGGGCACAGGTGACCGACCTTGCCTCACTGCAAGCGCAGTTGGCGAAACACCAGATCGTACGCGGAGAGTTTACTCAACTCCGCCATATTGAGATGTTCGAACAACCACTGTCGTCAGCCGGGAAATTCTTACTTGATAAACAAAATGGCTTACTTTGGCAACAATACTCACCATTTCCAGTTAATTTGGTGCTAACTCAAGACAAGCTTCGCCAAACTTTTGCTAACCAACCACCACAGGTGATTACCGAAAAAGAGAACCCAATGGCGTTTTATTTCAGCCATCTCTTTTTGTCGGTATTTCATGGTGACACGCAGCAATTGAATGAACAATTTACGATGACGCTGCACAGCGAAGATGGCCAGTGGCAGCTAAATTTAACGCCGAGAAATGCGCCACTGAGCTCGGTGTTTACCTCGATAACATTAACGGGGCGAGATGACATTGATGGTTTGATCCTGCAAGAAGTGCGAGGCGACAAAACCGAGATTCAGTTTACTAACCAAAACCACCAGCCAGAGCGTTTAACCCATGCTGAGCAAGCACAGTTTAACTTCTAAATCGAACCGGCTGGCATTGTTCTGGTTGGCTTTTGTGACCCTTTGTCTTGGCTTACTACTCAAGCAGTGGTTCTTTTCAGCGGCTTCACCGATCGAGACGGATATCCTTAAGCTACTGCCGGTCAACCAGCAAAGTGTGCTCGCCGAGCAAGCGTTTGAAAAAGTCACTGCCAGTATGAGCGATAAAGTGGTCTTTATTGTCACTGCGCCCAATGAGGCTGACCGGCTCAAATCCGTTACAGCGCTAGAAAGCGAGCTCAAGCAGAGTGGCTATTTCAAGGATGTGGTTGGGAAAATCGATGCCACTCAACAGAACGCTTGGGCCAGTTACTACTTTCAACATCGAGCACAACTGCTCACCAGCGAGCAACGCAATCAGCTCAGTCAACATCCCGAACAACAAGTGCAAGCGGTGGTGCAAGCCCTATATAACCCTTTTTCTGGGGTAACAGGGCAAGAGCTCAGTCACGACCCTTTTCTGCTATTTCGCGACTACTTAGCACAACTTAGCCAGCTATCGTCTCATTTTCGTTTGCAAGATGGATACTTAACCCGCGAGTATCAAGGCCAAAAATACGTGCTAATCACCGCGCAGCTCAACGACTCACCATACAGTTTCAAAGCGCAACAAGTGGTGCCCGATATTGCTCAATGGCAACAACGCATCAAGCAACAATTTAGTGCGGACATTTATCATACTGGTGTTTTATTTTACGCCGATTTTGGTACTCAAAGTGCCAAGTCAGAAATCAGCACTATTGGCCTTTTCTCATTACTCGGAATTGTGCTGTTGGTGATGCTGGTTTTTCGCAGTGCCATGCCTTTACTGTTGGCACTGCTCTCGGTATCCGTTGGGTTAGTGGTTGCCATGGTGATCACCACCGCGTTTTTTGGTCAGATCCATCTGTTTAGCTTAGTGTTTGGGGCCAGCCTGATTGGCGTTTCAATCGACTACGCCTTTCACTACCTGACCGATCGCCTTGCCGCAAATGAACAATGGGACAGCGTGCAAGGACTAAAGCATATTCTGACGGCCATTACCTTAGGGTTAATCACCAGTTTAATTGGCTATCTCGGTCTACTGGTCGCCCCTTTCCCCGGCTTACAACAGTTAGCGCTATTTTCCGCCTTAGGGCTCGTTGCCGCTTACGCAACGGTCGTGGCTTGGTATCCGATTTTGGCCAAAAAACCAAGTTCATCGAGAACGCTTCCCGGCATCACTTATTGGTCATTATGGTTTGCGCTTTGGCAAAAGCCATGGGTTAAATGGGGCCTACCCACGGCGTTATTGATCATCAGCAGTCTTGCTCTGACGCAAGTGCACTACAACGACGACATTCGACAATTACAAGCCATGCCTAGCGACTTGAAACAGCAAGAGCTGCAAATCAGCACCTTGACTGGTATTCAATCATCACAGCAGATGTTGGTCGTCAGTGCCAACGATGATGAAGCATTAATGCAGCAGTTAGAAAAATTAGATACGCAATTTTCACAATGGCAACAACAAGGCGTACTTTCTGGCTACCAAAGTTTAAGCCAAAACATCAGCTCGCTTAAGCGTCAGCAAGAAAACTACGCACTGGTTGAAGCACTGTACGCAAACCAAAGCGCAGCACTGGCTCACACGCTGAAACTATCTTCGGCTCCTAAACTGGAAGCGTCATTTTTGCCTATGACACTGGCGCATTATTTAGCCCATGATGTTTCCCAGCCGCTGCGCTTTCTTTATTTAGGTGAAGTTGAGCAAAAAGTGGCGGCGGTAGTGCTGTTGAAAGAGGTTCACCAAGCAGCAGTAATTAAGCAGTTTGCGGCGCAAAATAGCGACTACGCCTATTTGAATAAAACCGAAGAGATCTCGACCCTGTTTGGGCAGTATCGCCTTAAAGTGATGGAGTTAATTGCGCTGGCTCTTACCTTGATCGGCGCTCTCACTATTTGGCGCTACGGCGTGAAACACAGCATTCGCATTATGTTACCTTCGCTTATTGCTTGCATCGCTGGGTTAGCCGTCACCGTCGCAACAGGCTCTACGCTCAATTTATTCAATCTATTAGCACTGGTATTAGTGATAGGTATCGGTATTGATTACACGCTCTTTTTTGCCGAACAAGCCCGCAGTCACAGTACCTTGCTTGCCATAACCCTTTCGGCACTAACGACTTTGCTCTCGTTTGGTCTGCTTGCTCTTAGCCAAACTCACGCCATCCACAGTTTTGGTTTGACGGTACTGAGCGGCATTTTCGTTGCTTGGTTGCTTTCACCAATGGCGATCAAATCACAACCTGCCGCCATAAAAGCGCATGAGGAAAAACTATGATGATGAGAATACGCCGTGCGCTGCCCTTGCTGTTACTGATGTTGTCTGGCTGCTCTTTAGTGCCAAACCAAGCCTCCACGCAGGTAGAAATTAGCCCCAACACATTCGTTACTCTGCCCAAACCTGCGCAACTTGGGTACCAAGTCACGGCAAGTCAGTTGATCAGCGCCCATTGGCAAGATGATAACGGCCAGCATAACCAACAGCTTCCGGTCCAGTTGCAGGTGACCGATGACAAGATTGTGCTGGCAGGGTTTTCATCTTGGGGAACGAGGATTTTATCGCTCAATTATCAGCAAGATACTATTGAGACCAGCGTACTCAATGGCTTGGAAAACACCTTGCCGAAGCCCGAACAGATACTCTTTAACCTGATGATCACGCTCTGGCCGCGAAATGCTTGGGAAGCCTCGTTAAATAAGGTAAAGTGGCAAATCATTGATGATGAGAATAGACGAACACTCATCAATGAACTGGGTGAAACAGTGATTGTTATTGATTATCAACATCCCTTCTCGATGAAGGGCGATATTCGCTTCCACAATCAATTATTGAATTACACCATTACGATTACAACGCTCAGTGCCCAGCACCCTTTGCCGCCCACACAACCGTAGACCGTAGATAGCTATCATGAACTCATCCACGACTTCTCCTATTGATTCTCGCTCACCTATTTATGTCCAAGACTGCGGTTTTCACTGCGCGATGGGGAGTGACTCGTCGCACATTCACCAAAGTTTAGCGCAGGGCTATTGTGACAACATGGTGGCTGACGACACGTCGCTCAATACTGGCACCGCAACCATCGTAGGCCGAGTGAGTGAACCGCTACCAGAAATCCCAGCGCATTTAAGTGCGTTCAATACGCGCAACAACCAACTGGCTTTATCGGCACTGCAACAAATCGAACCAAGCGTCCGCCACGCGATTGCCACCTATGGTGCAGATCGCATTGCAGTGGTGGTTGGCACGAGCACGTCAGGCATTGCTGATGGCGAAATCGCACTCGCCCACAAGTTAGAGCAGGGCGAATTCCCAAGCGACTACCACTACTACAAACAGGAATTAGGCAATTGCAGTGATTTTATCGCTCGCTATTTTGCAATAAGCGGCCCCTGCTACGCCATTTCAACCGCCTGTTCGTCCAGTGGCCGCGTCTTTATCACCGCCAAAAGAATGCTTAATGCTGGGTTGGTTGATGCGGTGATTATCGGTGGTGCTGACACTTTGTGCCGCTTAACACTCAATGGTTTTAACGGTTTAGAGGCATTGTCTCAACGTTTGTGTAAACCGTTTGATGCACAGCGAGATGGCATCAACATTGGTGAATCTGCCGCTTTTATGCTGCTGGGTAAAACGCCGTCTCAGCAACACGCTCACGCCATTGCGCTATTGGGCGCAGGCGACAGTTCCGATGCACACCATATTTCTGCGCCCCACCCAGATGGAAACGGTGCAGAACAGGCGATGCGTAACGCGCTGCAAGATGCCAAATTAACCGCCAGTGATATCGGCTATATCAACGCTCACGGCACCGCAACACCGCTCAATGACAGCATGGAAAGTAAAGCGATTTTCCGCGTTTTTGGCCAGCACGTTGCGGTGAGTTCAACCAAACCACTCACTGGACACACGCTCGGCGCGGCCAGTGCAACCGAAGCCGCCATTGCTTGGCACATACTGCAATACCAATTGCCTTTGCCCATTCAGCGCTGTGCTAACAAAGCGCCAGACATTGATATTACGCTAGTGGAAACCACCCAATATTTAGAAAACAAGGCCATTTTAAGCAACTCCTTTGCTTTTGGTGGCAACAATATTAGCCTCATTTTTGGTTACGTTAATGACAAAGCTTCCTGCAATTGATCAACTGCTGCCTCATCAAGCGCCGATGATTTTGATCGACCGCGCGCTTGAGGTACAGAGCGAATCTATCCACTGCCAAGTGGATATTGAATCGCACCACCTGTTTTTTGACCCAGCGACACAAAGCATACCAGCCTATGTCGGTATCGAGTTTATGGCACAAGCCATTGCCGCGTGGTCTGGGTATCACTCACTTGTCCAAGGCATTCAACCGCCAATTGGCTTTCTGCTCGGCAGTCGCCGTTATCGCGCGCTGTGCGATGCATTCTTGAAAGGGCAAACGCTCGATATCTACGCTGAACAGCTAATGCAAGACAATGGCATGGCCGTGTTTAAGGCAAGAATCGAGCACCAACACCAGCTTTTGGCCGAATGCCAATTAAATGTGTATGTGCCATCAGAACAAAAATTAGAAGAAATGAAAATGAGGAGTCAAGCATGACCCGACACGTATTAGTGACTGGTGCGAGTAAAGGCATAGGCAAAGCGATTGCGATTGCGCTCGCCAAAGATGGTTTTGCCATTGCCGTCCATTACATGGGCGACCAGCAAGGTGCCCTGCAAACACTAGCGACCATCGAGCAAAACGGTGGTTCAGGCCGACTGATTCAATTTGACATCAGCAACCGAGCTCAGTGTCGCGAAGTATTAGAAGCCGATATTGCTCTGCATGGCGCTTATTACGGCGTGGTCAATAACGCGGGCATTACTCGTGACACGGCGTTTCCCGCCATGACAGAACAAGAATGGGATGGTGTAATTCACACCAATTTAGACAGCTTTTATAACGTCCTCCACCCTTGTGTGATGCCAATGGTGCAAAAACGCCAAGGTGGGCGCATTGTGACTTTAGCGTCGGTGTCGGGCATCACAGGCAACCGGGGTCAAACCAATTACAGCGCCGCCAAAGCTGGCGTGATTGGCGCGACCAAATCGCTCGCGCTTGAACTGGCTAAGCGCAAAATCACCGTCAACTGCGTTGCGCCGGGCTTAATCGATACAGGCATGGTAGATGAGCACGTCAAAGAGCACGCACTGCCACAAGTTCCTTTACGCCGCATGGGTGAACCCGAAGAAGTCGCAGGCCTTGTGAGCTATTTAATGTCTGATATTGCTGCTTATGTCACTCGCCAAGTTATCTCGGTTAATGGAGGCTTAGTATGACCCGCCGCGTTGTCGTTACAGGCATGTCCGGCGTGACTGCTTTTGGTAATGACTGGGCCAGTATTGAGCCAAAACTCAGAGCTTGTGAAAATGCCACTCAATATATGCCCTCCTATGAGCAGTATGAGGGTTTAAACACTAAACTCGCCGCGCCAATAATGGACTTTACACTGCCTAGCCACTACAAACGTAAGCAAGTCCGAGGTATGGGCCGTGTGTCACAACTGGCGACCGTTGCCACCGAAAATGCGCTGCTACAGGCGGGCTTAATTGGTCATGAAGTGCTGACGAACGGCCAAACCGGTATCGCTTATGGTTCATCAACAGGCAGTACCGATGCCATCGGTGCGTTTGGTGTCATGCTCAACGAAAAAACCACTCGAGCCATTACCGCCACCACTTATGTGCAGATGATGCCTCACACTGCCGCGGTGAACGTAGGTCTATTTTTCGGGCTCAAAGGCCGCGTCATTCCAACCAGTAGCGCCTGCACGTCTGGTAGCCAAGCCATCGGTTACGCGTACGAAGCGATCAAACACGGCTACCAAACCGTAATGGTGGCGGGCGGTGGTGAAGAGCTCTGCCCTACCGAATCGGCCGTATTTGATACCTTATTTGCCACTAGCCTCAAAAACGACCAGCCCAAAACCACCCCCCGCCCGTATGATACTCAGCGTGATGGTTTAGTGATTGGTGAAGGCGCAGGAACTTTAGTGCTTGAAGAGTATGAACACGCCATCGCACGCGGTGCTGTCATTCACGCAGAAATCATCGGTTTTGCCAGCAACTGCGATGCCGCCCATGTCACTCAACCACAAATGGACACCATGCAAATCTGCATGGAGATGGCGCTGCGTGATGCCAATTTAAGTGCAGATAAAATTGACTATGTTTCGGCTCACGGCACGGCGACCGACCGGGGTGATATAGCCGAAAGTCACGCCACCGCAAACGCGTTGGGTAAAGTGCCGATCAGCTCGTTGAAAAGTTATTTTGGTCACACATTGGGCGCATGTGGCGCAGTTGAAGCTTGGTTGGGTTTAGAAATGATGCGCAGCGGTTGGTTTAATCCAACCCTTAACCTAGATAACATCGACCCGCAATGTGGCGATCTTGATTACATTACAGGCACAGGACGTGAGCTGGATGTGCAATATCTAATGAGCAATAACTTTGCTTTTGGTGGCATCAACACCTCGATTATTTTTAAGAAATTCAGCGAATAATCCCATAAAAAGCCGTTTCCCACACAACGGCTTTTTTTACGAGTTTATTTATCCGGCATTTGCCTCTTAAATATTGGTCGCCTGCCAAATACTCACCAGCAATCAGCCAATACTTTTCGCAAGTACTTCGAGGATTTGCGGTCTGAAAATAAAAAACACCGCGCCAAGCAAACAGAGCCCTGCCCACACAAAATCAAGCCTGAAAGGCTATGTGATTCGGATAAACGAACGTAGCCAACCACTGCAACGAGTAAGGCAAGAATAAGCCGCTTTGACAAAAGTCAGACATAACCATACAAGCTATTGATATTATCCTCTCTATCGATTTTGTACAGTGTTCACATCCAAACATAAGCCCTTAAATGGAAGAACATAATGAAAAAGATCGCACTATTTATTACAGCATCGCTTATCGCGGGCAACACTTTAGCTGCCCAAACGTACATTCGTAACGGCAATATCTATACTCATGAAGGTCAATGGGTTGCGGAAGTGGGTGCTTTTGGCAGCACTGACCTACTCAAGGATCAAGACAAGTCTTACAGCGCTTTGCTGAACTTTGGCTACCACGGTGAAGATTTGAATGCAGACCTCACCAGTATTAACTACCGCTTCTTTGGTAACACAGGGGATGTCGTTAATCTAGGTACTTACCTGACGGGCAGCGGCGTTACTTATGACCAAGATTCGGCAAACAGCGTTAAAGGAATGGATAAGCGTAAAGCCACGATTGATCTAGGTTTAAATGCTGATATCGCACTGGGTAACGGTACCGTATCGACCTACTTCCAACATGATATTCTCAAAGAAAACAAAGGCTACAAAACTGGCGTTAACTACTTCCATGTCATCGATTTAGGTGCTGTTGATTTGGTACCTTTTGCGGGCATTAGTTACCAGAGTTCGGATTACAACAACTACTATTTCGGTGTGAAAGACAAAGAAGCGACCGCACAGCGTAAAGCTTACCATGCAGGTGGCGACTTCTCTTACAACCTAGGTTACAAACTGGCTTACCCAATTAATGACCGTTGGGAAATCACCCAAACCAGTTCTTACACCCGTTTAGGCTCTGATGTCGCCAATTCGCCAATCGTAGAAAGCGCAAACCAATGGCTCGTTGGCGCAACCGTCGCTTACCACTTTTAAGCTATACCGCCCTCAGGCAGGAGCCGTATCCCCTGCCTGATTTTTCTACTTGAACTGCCCTTCTCGATCAAAATAGCGTTGATATGAACCCACGCATTGATTCTCTATGAATCTTGCCTTTTGCATGTCTGAGTTTTCCATGCCTGAGGTAATTCATGGAGTACAAATCTACGATTCCATGAAACTCATTTCTGCCCCATTCAAAGCTAGAACCGTACCGTGCCTCATTTCTATACGTTGTGAATTGAACTATTTTTTCTTATGTTACAAAGTGTCTATCAATTTGGTGGTAATTCAATCGCCGTAAATTTAGTGACTCTGTATAATGACCCGAAAGCGAATTCCAATAAAAGCAGAGAGATATGTGTGGTGCTAACAGTAACCTACTATTTGTTCGATGATACCCAAACTGCAAAACCAGCGGTGCTTGGTGTGGAGTCTTATACCAACATTAACGAGATACTTCTTCCTGACTCATCTAATACCAATGTCACTATCACTTGCTATTTCGAAGGACACACAACATACCGATGGATTGTCAAAGCTGTTGAATTAAAAGGGAGTAGTGTGTCTGTTCGTCTCACGCCAAGAGATACAGAAGGTGAGATATTCTTGAAACAGACCATGAAGCGAGTTCATAAATCAGCGATGCAACTGTTACGTTTTGGGACAATTGTAGAGGTCGATTTCGGGTTCAAACCTAAGATTTATAAAGGAACTGATAAACAAACCTCTGCCAAGCGATACCCTGATGTAGTACAACATCTCGAGTTGTACAAAAGAAGACCCGCGATTGTCTTGAAGACAACACATAGGGGGGTGCAAGTGATTCCTTTGACTTCACAAGAACCAGAAGACTATGCAAAAAATCATTCGGTTTTTAAACTAAGTGAAGATAGTCTCATGGATTGTACCCAATTGGGAAAAGGGTCATATGTACTTTCCCACTTAGTTCAAACAGTCGG
The DNA here is from genome assembly GCF_002241375.1 of Vibrio sp. V19_P1S1T109. Classification (NCBI taxonomy): domain Bacteria; kingdom Pseudomonadati; phylum Pseudomonadota; class Gammaproteobacteria; order Vibrionales; family Vibrionaceae; genus Vibrio; species Vibrio sp. V19_P1S1T109. Next base: position 20,141 of record NZ_NDIM01000219.1, read on the forward strand.
TTATAGCCGCATTCTCCCACCATTGAGCAGATATAGATCTAATCAGTCACAACGGCTAGAAACTTACAGAGTACGAATCAGCCCTGATGATGAAAAATGTCTCAAAACAGCTTTAGCCCACAATGTTGGCCTTGGTGATTATTACGATAACAAGAAGTTATTGAACTGTAAAAAACAGTTAGTCAAAGAGCTTACTGACGATAACGAAAAACTAGTGAGCACCATGTCAGAACTTACGTTTGAGAGTAATGGTCTAAAGCAAGAGCTTGCACGAATCCGACAGGAACACTCAACTCTGCGAGAGTTACTGAAAGATCAGTATCTTCGTGCTAATCTATACACTACCGAGGAAGTGGATAAACAGATCGACAACGAGTTAATCGAGTTCGCAGAAGTAGTAACCCCTTGACTACTTAAGGCTCTTTTAATATACTCCCCTTATTGGTTTGAGATTTAGAGACGGCACTCTCTCAAACGACGCTGAAAAATTGCCCTGCCGACGAAAACAAAGAACTTTCTTTCAAAAAAACCGCCTATTGGCGGTTTTTTTGTCCCAATTCCAAGCCAATGTTTTTATCTGTGCCAATTGTAGTTGGTATGACCGCAATTGGTAATCAATAGCTGTAGTAACTGAAATTGATAAGTGTAACAGAGCGATTTTCATAACTAGGCTAATTCATAACTTTCTAATTTTGAAAAGTTGCCGATACAGTTTTGTCCCTACTCGTATCAGGTCGATCTGTTCTGCCACGTTTATGCCCCAAAACGTTCTGGAGCAATAGAGCATTCATACACTGGCAATACTAATTTGCCTTACTGATAGTAATCTAGATGTTTCTCGACGAATAACAGGTTATCTCTCACATTATATTTTTTGGTTAAAGTTGCGTAGTAATACGAGGTAAAGTCTATCAAAAATCTTTTCCGAACAATGATATAAGCCTGTATAATCGCCTAGTGGCATAAAAATGAGGTTTGTATGTCGGATTTTAGAATCAATAAGTCGATTAATGCATTTGTAGCCGATCACATTGACTTGCATAAAGACACTGTTCAAAAAGGACGAAACAGTCGAAATTGGCTGCTTGATCAACTTGAGTCGATGGCTCAGAAAGTGGAGCATTTTCCTCCTAGATACACAGATAGACACAAAGGATTTGGTTCATTTCATAGAAGCACAAAAAAACAACCTTTAGACGATATAGATCAGCTGTTTTGCTTTTCAGCACGAGGAGATATGCATTACTCGGAGGTGGGAAGTACTGTTTATATCAATATAGCTGGTGATAATGAGATATATGGGCATCTAACCAGTACCAATGACAATACAAAATTAAGTTCTATCAAAATGGTTAACCTTATGGTTAGCTCTTTAGAT
>NZ_NDIM01000120.1:0-2037 GCF_002241375.1 Vibrio sp. V19_P1S1T109
GGTTGTCTGTTCCCGGTGTCGCGACAAACACAATTTCTGCGCCCAGTGTTTTGGCAATTTCTGCGTTCACTTGGTTCGCGAATGGGTGTTTGCGTGTTGGCACAAGGCCTTCAATCAGCGTTACTTCAGAATCTTTATTGATGTGGTTGTAACGCTCAACGACGGTTTCAAGCAACACATCCATCTTTTCGCTGCCGATCAACGTTTCTGCCGCTGACATCATCATCGGTTCTGCAATGCTGATGTCGCTGTTGCGACCGATAATCGTTGAAGTGAGATCAGGTTGATCGCCACCCGAGCGAGGTTGTGCAATAGGCTTATAAAAAGAAACGCTAACACCTTTACGCTCCATGGCGCGAAGGACACCCATGCTCACGCTGGTAAGACCAACACCAGCGCTGATAGGGATAAGCATAATAGTACGGGACATGAGTAGAGTACCTCAAACTATTGAAATCAATCTAACCGAAACTAGATTGAAAAAGGAACAAAGCCCAACATGACCTTCTTCGGAAATAAGCCTGCTGACCTAAATCGCTAGAAACTAAGGGTTGAGCCCCGGTAAAAAACTGGCTAACTCAGAGAGTTAGCCAGAAAGTCAATTAAAGGCCTGCCAGACGAGCAGTATCTTCAGCAATCACTAGCTCTTCATTGGTCGAGATAACCATAGCTGGAATACGGCTGTTTGCCGTTGTGATCACACCTTCGCCGCCAAAACGTGCTTTTAGGTTTGCTGCGCTGTCGACTTCGATACCGAAGATAGCCAAACGGTTTAGTACCATTTCACGGATAGGGCCTGAGTTCTCACCGATACCACCAGTGAAGACGATAGCGTCTAGGCGACCGTCAAGGCTTGCTGTGTAGCCAGCCACGTATTTTGCTAGGCGGTGGCAGAACACGTCCATTGCACGAGTCGCTTCTTCTTTCTCACCGTAGTTATCTTCAACAAAACGGCAATCCGAAGTCACTTGAGTTAAGCCTTGTAGGCCAGACTCTTTGGTTAGCATAGTGTTGATTTGATCAACAGAGTAACCCAGTGCATCGTGCAGGTGGAAGATGATTGCAGGATCGATGTCACCACAACGTGTGCCCATCACCAAACCTTCAAGCGGCGTTAGACCCATTGAAGTATCAACTGATTGACCGTTTTTGATCGCACAAACAGAAGCACCATTGCCTAGGTGACAGTTGATGATGTTAACTTCTTCAACTGGCTTGTTGAGTAGGCCTGCAACTTCACGAGTGATGAATAAGTGTGAAGTACCATGCATGCCATAACGACGGATACCGTGCTCTTTGTATAGATTGTACGGAAGAGCGTATAGGAAAGACTCTTCAGGCATAGTTTGATGGAACGCAGTATCAAACACAGCTACGTTTTGAAGCTCAGGGAAGTTTTTCTTAGCGGCTTCGATACCGATGATGTGTGCTGGGTTATGAAGCGGTGCAAAGGTTGCAGCGTCTTGAATACCTTTCAGTACATCATCAGAGATAAGTGCAGATTGAGTGAACTGCTCACCACCGTGTACGATACGGTGACCGATAGCGCCAAGGTTAGCTTTAAGCTCTGGCTTAGAAGCAAGAATAGTTTCAACCATAAACGCGAGTGCTTCTTCGTGCGCTGCACCTTCGCCTAGTTGCGCTTCGTGTTTACCGTCAAGTTTCCACTTGATACGTGCTTCAGGAAGGTGAAGACATTCAGCAAGACCTGATAGGTGCTCAGCACCTGTTTCTGCATCGACAACAGCAAATTTAAGAGAAGAACTACCGCAGTTTAAAACTAAAACTAGCTTAGACATGTGTGACTACCTGTAATAATCGGTTAGGATAAAAATCATTCACAAGAATAGTAGAACCGTTGTGGAGCGCTACTAATCTTGGTCAATAAAACTTGAATTTCCGTATAATGAGACGGGGCTTTTAACGTAAAGTCGTCGATGCATTCCTTGCAGATTTCATCTCGGAGTTGCCTAAATTGTAAATAACGGCAACAATGAGATTGAGGGCTCGCAAAGAATAGCGATAATGGGCCAATAT
>NZ_NDIM01000172.1:0-2007 GCF_002241375.1 Vibrio sp. V19_P1S1T109
GGTTGTATTCGAATAGGAACAACACTGCCATAGTCTATTCTTTTTTTAAACTATGGAGCGCTACTGTAGGGTTGGGTGAAGTGTTCGCTTCCCTTTCGCTTAGTTCAACATGAATTACATGGTTACCTTAGCCCGTAATTTGTCTGCAGTAGATCTCTAACCATTTACTTACTGGTTTTTGAAGATCATGAATTTAATCGATTTTGCATCATCTCCTCTGTCGCTGTTACCGCCTCTGGTAGCATTAAGTTTGGCTGTTCTTACACGCAGAGTACTTGTTTCGTTAGGTGTCGGTATTGTATTAGGCGCGGTATTACTCGCGGATTATTCTTTTGGTAGTGCATTCAGTTATGTTGCTACTAAGGTATCAAGCGTCTTTGTTGCTGATGGCGGCATTAACACTTGGAATATGAGTATCGTCGGATTTTTGCTTTTATTAGGTATGATGACCGCGCTATTAACTTTGTCTGGCGGTACTCGTGCTTTTGCCGAATGGGCACAAGTCCGCGTAAAAAGTAAACGTGGCTCAAAACTGCTGGCGGCATTTTTGGGTGTGTTTATTTTCGTTGATGATTATTTTAACAGTTTAGCCGTAGGTTCTATTTCTCGTCCTGTGACTGACCGCTTTTATGTATCTCGCGCTAAACTTGCCTATATCCTTGATTCAACTGCAGCACCAATGTGCGTTGTGATGCCAGCTTCTAGTTGGGGCGCGTACATTATGACGATTATTGGCGGTATTCTCGTTTCTCACGGGATTACCGAATATTCGGCATTGGGCGCGTACATGCGTTTAGTACCAATGAATTTTTATGCCATTTTTGCATTACTGATGGTGTTTGCGGTGGTGTGGTTCCAATTAGATATTGGTCAAATGCGCCAGCATGAAATTAATGCCTCCCAAGGCCGTGGATTCGACGACGCAAATGAAAACGATAGCCAAGACGCACATGAGTTAAATGAAGAGCTTGATATCAAAGAGAGCGAACATGGCAAAGTGTTGGATCTGGTTTTGCCTATCGTATTACTCATCATTGCAACGATTTCAGCCATGTTATTTACGGGTGGTCAATCTTTAGCCGCAGACGGTAAAGCATTTGATCTACTGGGTGCGTTTGAAAACACCAATGTCGGCGCTTCATTGATTTACGGCGGGCTAGTTGGCTTGGCGATGGCTCTGTTTACCGTGTTTAAGCAAAAGCTGCCAATGAATGACATCAGTAATACATTGTGGATCGGTGCTAAATCGATGTTTGGTGCGATTTTGATCCTGATTTTTGCCTGGACAATTGGCTCTGTTATTGGGGACATGAAAACCGGTGCGTATATGTCATCTTTGGTTCAAGGTAATATTGATCCGCATTGGCTACCGGTCATCTTATTCTTACTATCGGGTGTGATGGCGTTTTCAACCGGCACTTCTTGGGGAACGTTTGGCATCATGTTGCCCATTGCTGGAGATATGGCCGCGGCGACCGATATCGCTCTAATACTCCCGATGCTGAGCGCGGTGCTCGCTGGTTCCGTTTTTGGTGACCACTGTTCTCCTATTTCTGACACCACCATTTTATCGTCGACAGGCGCGCGTTGTAACCATATCGATCACGTTGCGACACAATTGCCGTATGCACTGGCTACGGCCTTGGTTTCGAGTGTCGGTTTTGTTGTTTTAGGCATGACAGCGTCAGTGCTGATCTCGTTGGCTTGTGCCTCTGTTGCATTTATCATTGTGTGCATGATTATGGCCGCTATGGCGAAATCAAAAATGACACATTGCGAGACGTTGTAGCCGTATTTTGGTTAAATAGAGTTGATAAAAGGGAAACGAAAGTTTCCCTTTTTTATTACTGGTGCACGACGGCGAAAAAAGATTTTAAAAAAGCAAAATTTTTAGTTGAAAAAGAACATCAGCTTGGTTAGTGTGGAGTCAAGACAGCAAACCAATAAGAGCTGATAAGTATGCGTAATTTTGTAATGAACATTCATCATCACCATCACCCTAAATAA
>NZ_NDIM01000218.1:0-21166 GCF_002241375.1 Vibrio sp. V19_P1S1T109
ACGCTATGTTTACTAGGTTAAAGACATAAATATTAATTACACCAAATAGCTCCATTTTAGTTGTTGAACCGACTGAACAATTCACAACATGCTGGTGCAATAAGGCTATCTCCTGTGTACAAGACTCTGAACATCCGACACCCCGCCCGCTCACAGATAGTTCATCATTACGGTCTTACTCGACAAATGTCAAAATATTGGCGATAGATTCACTATGAATTGTATGAATAGTTGAACTTGCTCAAACTCCAGCCAAAAAAAAGGTAGCCCGAAGGCTACCTTTTCGCATTGATCACATTAAAGGCTATTTTTTAGCGTTTTTACGCTTATCGGTAATTTCCCACCGCCCATTATCGTACAACGCCGTCCAACCTGAGGGTTTACCCTCTATCTCAGTGCGTACATAGTGTTCTTTTGACTTACGACTAAAGCGTACAACCGCCGCCACACCATCAGGATCATGTGCAGGCGCATCAGCTAAGTATTGATACTTTGGTGCTAGGCGCTCTTTGAAACGAGCCAATTCTTCAACCAATGGCGCACGTGTCTCACGAGATTTAGGGAAATTGCTCGCCGCAAGAAACAGACCTGAAGCGCCATCACGCAGTACAAAATACGCATCCGAGTTTTCACAAGGCAATTCTGGGAAATGGATAGGATCTTCTTTTGGTGGAGCAACTTCGCCGCTTCTTAAGATCTTACGCGTATTTTTACAGTCATCGCTGGTGCAATCCATGTACTTACCAAAACGGCCATTTTTCAGCACCATGTTTGACCCACACTTGTCACACTCGACAACTGGGCCATCATAGCCTTTAACTTTAAACTCACCGAATTCTACAACGTAACCTTCGCAGTTCGGATTGTTCCCGCACACATGCATTTTACGTGTGTCATCGATTAGGTACGCATCCATCGCCGTTTCACAGATAGGACAACGTTTTTTAGCGCGCAGTGCAGCTGTTTCAACATCTTCTTCCAAGACATTGATGACGCCTTCTTCGTCACCTAGGTTAATGGTGGTTTTACAACGCTCTTTAGGTGGTAGTGCATAACCAGAACAACCGAGGAACACCCCTGTAGAGGCTGTACGAATTCCCATTGGACGTGAACATGTCGGACATTGAATGTCGGTCATCACGATGTGGTTGGGTTTCATACCACCTTGTTCTTCATCCAGTTCAGCCGTTTCTAAATCTGCAGTGAAATCTTTAAAGAAATCGTCCAAGACTCCTTTCCAATTTGCAGATCCTGCTGCAATTTGGTCCAGCTTTTCTTCCATTCGCGCGGTGAAGTCATAGTTCATCAAGTCATTGAAACTGTCATCCAGACGATCGGTGACGATTTCACCCATTTTCTCAGCATAAAAACGTCGCTGATCCACTTTCACATAGCCGCGATCTTGAATAGTAGAGATGATAGAAGCATACGTCGATGGTCGGCCTATACCACGCTTTTCAAGCTCTTTTACCAGCGCAGCTTCCGTATAACGTGCCGGTGGCTTAGTGAAATGTTGTTTTGGATCTAACGTTTGCAATAACAACGTTTCGCCCACTTTCACTGGAGGTAAAATTTGGTCTTCATTCTTACCCATTGGACGTTGAACTCGTGTCCAACCATCAAATTTAAGGATGCGACCTTTCGCCTTAAGGGTAAATTCTGCCGCTTTCACGCTCACCGTGGTCGAATCGTATTGAGCTGGCGTCATTTGGCAAGCAACAAACTGATTCCAGATTAGTGCGTATAGCTTATGAGCATCCGCTTCCATACCTTGTAAATCATCGGCTTTAACATCCACACTGGATGGACGAATCGCTTCGTGCGCTTCTTGAGCGCCCTGCTTACTTCCATAAGCTAACGGATTCTCAGGTAAGTAGGCCTGTCCAAACTCACTCCCAATATAGCTGCGAACCGCTTCGACCGCTTCAGCACTTAAGTTGGTTGAATCGGTACGCATATAAGTGATGTAACCCGCCTCATACAAGCGCTGAGCTAGCATCATCGTTTTCTTCACTCCGTAACCCAAGCGAGTACTGGCTGCTTGCTGTAACGTCGAGGTGATAAAAGGAGCGGAAGGTTTACTGCTGGTTGGGCGGTCTTCACGTTTACACACTTCGTAAGAAGCTTTTTCTAAAATCGAAACCGCTGATTTAGCTTCCGCTTCGTTGACAGGCTTAAACGCTACATCATTTTTTTGCGCGACCAACAGACGGAAATCCGTTTTATCTTGCGTTTTCGTATCAGCATGGATATCCCAGAACTCTTCAGGGACAAACGCGTTAATTTCACGCTCACGCTCAACAAGTAATTTCACCGCCACCGATTGGACGCGACCCGCAGACAAGCCACGCGCCACTTTTTTCCAAAGTAATGGAGAGACCATAAAACCCACCACACGGTCCATGAAACGACGCGCTTGTTGGGCGTTTACACCGTCGATATTCAATTCACCCGGTGTTTGGAAGGCTTGTTGGATTGCATTTTTAGTAATTTCGTTAAATACAACTCGTTTGTATCGCTGTTCATCGCCACCGATGATCTCACGAAGGTGCCAAGCGATGGCCTCTCCTTCGCGGTCCAAATCGGTTGCGAGATAAATGCAGTCGGCATCTTTGGCAAGCTTTTGCAATTCCGCCACTACTTTTTCTTTACCCGGCAAAATTTGGTAATTCGCTTCCCAGCCGTGATAAGGGTCGATGCCCATCTTCTTAATTAACGAACTGCGGTCTTTCTCGCTTTTCAAGCGTGCTTTCTCTTCAGCGCTAAGGTTCTTTGAAGAAGAACTAGGCGTTGCTTTTTTAGCGGTACTTTGACCTGCGGTTGGAAGATCACGAACATGCCCTACGCTCGACTTAACAATAAAATCTTTACCAAGATATTTATTGATCGTTTTAGCCTTGGCTGGCGATTCCACTATAACGAGTGATTTACCCATAATTGACTCAAATGCCCTTAATCATTACGCGAAAGTAAATCGCATGACGTTCTAAATTATTGCTTCTTTTTTTACTATCGAGCCAGTTAACAAGAAGATCAACATGTTTTTTAAAAATAAAATTCAACCACTCAATAATTGGTCAAAATGCAACCAGAGCTCAGTGGCCTATTCTCCGCCAGCCTTCCAACCTAAATTGAGAAGTTTAAAATCGAATCCTGTAGTACTTGTGAGCTTGACTTTCATTGCTGCAGCACTCTACTAAACGTGCTTTGGCGCTCATACTAAAGTGAGTATTATCAGTTCGCGAAATAAATCCAATGAAATATGCCGTAAGTCACACATTCTCATTGCATAAAAAATCGGCTTTCTTGATTAAGCTTAGACGTGACTTCTCTCTTTGGTCAAAGCTTGAGAATCCACTCCATCGAATTTTGCGCCGAATTCTATTTGAAATCATTGAAATTACCTACCCTTTTACGGCACTATCCTCGCACATCTACTCATAGGACCGTAAAAGATGAGCGAAAAACAATCTATTACTGAATTTGATTTGTTACTTATTGCAAACCAAATCATTCAAGAACATGACGCTTATATCGTTGGCATGCGCGCCGATAGCGTTGAAGAAAAAGAGGATGTATTAGTTTTTAAAGGCAACTACTTTTTAGACGACAAGGGGCTGCCAACACCTAATACCACTGCGGTATTTAACATGTTCAAGTACCTTGCCTTGCATTTATCAAAGCAATTCACTCTCGTTCAATCGTAATTCTTGATGAAAAAAAGCCTCATTCGAGGCTTTTCATTATTGGGTTTAAACGCTCAATGCCTAGTGGCTTAGTTTCGCAAGCTGTTCAAAATAATCAGGAAACGTTTTCGAAGTACATTTAGGATCATTAATCGTCACTGCGGTATCGCTCAGTGCAACCAGCGAAAAACACATCGCCATTCGATGATCGTCATAAGTGTCGATTGCCGCATGCAGTAATGACGTTGGTGGTGTGATGATAATGTAATCATCCCCTTCCTCAACCTCTGCACCCACTTTACGCAGCTCCGTCGCCATTGCCGCTAAACGATCAGTTTCTTTAACACGCCAATTATATACGTTGCGAATGGCTGTGGTGCCTTTGGCAAATAATGCGGTCGTCGCAATGGTCATAGCCGCATCAGGAATGTGATTAAAATCGAGATCAACCGCATTAAGCTCTCCACGACGAGCGATGACATAATCATTCCCCCATTCGATGACTGCGCCCATTTTTTCTAGCGCATCGGCAAATTGAATATCTCCTTGGATACTGTTTTTACCAATACCAGTAACTTTTACTTCGCCACCTTTGATAGCCGCCGCCGCGAGGAAGTAAGAAGCAGAGGATGCATCCCCTTCCACCAAAAACTGCCCAGGAGAAACATACGATTGCCCAGTTGGGATCACAAATTGAGTGTAGTTATGGTTAATCACTTTTACACCAAACTGCGCCATGATGTGTAACGTGATATCAATGTAGGGCTTTGAGACCAAGTCACCAACGATGTTGATCGTTATTTCACCATCAGACAGTGGCGCAGCCATTAAAAAGGCGGTCAAAAATTGACTCGAGATTGAACCGTCAATCGCCACGGTTCCAGCTTTAAGGCCGGTTGCCGTAATTTTTAACGGCGGGAAGTCTTCGTTTTCAAGGTACTCAATATCAGCGCCCGCTTCACGTAACGCCGTAACGAGATGACCGATTGGACGCTCTTTCATCCTCGGCTCACCAGTCAAAATGAATTCACCCTGTCCAAGAACTAATGCTGCCGCAAGTGGACGCATTGCCGTCCCTGCATTACCTAAAAACAGCTCAACGGATTGCTCGATGCTAAAAGGCCGACCCAAACCTTTTATTTCACACACCGTTTTGTCGTCTGACAAACGATACTCCACACCAAGTTTTGCTAGTGCGTTGAGCATGTGGCGAATGTCGTCACTGTCTAACAAGTTCGTTAGCTTAGTCGTACCACTTGCCAGAGCGGCAAGCAGTAGTGTTCGGTTTGAGACACTTTTGGAACCGGGTAAATTGACTTGCCCATTAATTTTTTTTATTGGTTGTAACGTGAGGCTTTCCATTCGAGTTGTGTTTCCTTGCATCTTCCAAAGAGCTCCTGTTTGCTCTGGGAAAATGAAAATTCTTCGTACTTGCAGCCTATCTAAAAATAAAAGCGAACTCCAGTACAAATATGGCCTGATAGTAATGATTGGCAAACTATTGAAAAATCCCTACTATCCTCATTCCGTGGCCTTATCTTGATGGTTAACCCAGATCGGATCGAACATGACTATTTACCTTCCTCAACTTGCGCTTGATGATTTCTCTTTTCCTTCCGCTGATGAGGCGCTAGAAGAGCCAAATGGACTGCTCGCGTTTGGTGGAGATTTACAACCAGAACGTATTTATAATGCTTATCGACACGGAATTTTTCCTTGGTATGGCCCACAAGAGCCTATTCTTTGGTGGAGCCCCGCTCCACGAGCTGTGTTTAACCCACAAACTTTTTCTCCAGCTAAAAGCGTTAAAAAATTCCAGCGAAAACATCAATATAAAATAAGCCTTAACCATGCAACTAAAGAGGTAATTACAAGTTGCGCCAACGTAAGACCCGCAGATCAAACTTGGCTAAATGAAGAGATGCGCAGCGCCTACCTCGCCCTTGCGGCTTCTGGCCGTTGTCATTCGGTTGAGGTGTGGCAGGAAGATAAATTGATCGGCGGGCTCTATGGCATACAAATGGGCCAAATGTTTTGCGGTGAGTCGATGTTTAGTATCAAAGCCAATGCATCAAAAATTGCGCTTTGGTATTTTTGCCAGCATTTTCAATCACACGGTGGACAGTTGATTGATTGTCAGGTGATGAATCCGCATCTGGCATCATTGGGAGCTTTCGAATTAGAGCGCGACGATTTTCTCAAATCCTTGCTATCTTTTAGAGATAGCTCTGTCGATGAGCGCTGCTTTACACCCCAGTGGATCACCTTGCCTAATGAAGGATAACCATGAGCTCAGATTTACAGCAAATACGCATCGGTTTAACCAATAACCACCCTTGTAGCTATTTAAAAGATAGACAAGAACGTGTCGCTGTGACTTTAGACTCCGCCATGCAATCGCCTGAGAATTATGAAATTCTACTCGCAAATGGTTTTCGACGCAGTGGGGATACCATTTACAAACCTCACTGTGACAATTGCAACTCCTGCCAAGCATTGCGTGTTTTTGTTGACCAAGTCAAGCTATCAACCAGTCAAAAGCGGTTACTCAAAAAGGCACACGCTTTTCAGTGGCAGTTGAAACCAACCATGGATTCGGGTTGGTTTGCACTCTATGCCCGCTATATTGAAGCGCGACATAAAGAGGGCAGCATGTACCCTCCCAACGAGCAGGAGTTTGAAACCTTTTCCGCTTGTCGTTGGCTAGATACTCAATACCTGCATATTTATCAAAACGGACAACTGGTCGCGATTGCGGTGACGGATATTTTACAAAACAGTGCCAGCGCCTTTTATACCTTTTATGATCCAGAGTCAGATCTGTCACTCGGAACACTTGGCGTTTTATTTCAACTGCAATATTGCCAAGCCACACAGAAACAATGGTTATATTTGGGTTATCAAATTGATGAATGCCCAGCAATGAACTACAAAGTACGCTTTGAGCGCCATCAAAAGCTAGTAAATCAACGTTGGCAAGGGTAGAATACGCCCCAACTTTACATATTTATCTTTTAGCGGCAGAATGCGTCCGTTAAAAATCGCCAAGTTTCTAAAGAGGATTAAATGGCTAAAGAAGACGTAATTGAGATGCAAGGCACTGTCCTTGATACTCTTCCAAACACAATGTTCCGTGTTGAGCTAGAAAACGGCCACGTAGTAACAGCTCACATCTCTGGTAAAATGCGTAAGAACTACATTCGTATTCTTACTGGTGACAAAGTAACTGTAGAGATGACTCCATACGACCTAACTAAAGGCCGCATCGTCTTCCGTGCTCGTTAATCTCTGATTTTCGAACGCAACAAAAAACGGAGCTAAATGCTCCGTTTTTTGTTACTTATAGAACTGGATTAAATGCAATGCATAGAAGAAAGCACGCCTCAGCGTGCTTTTGTTATTAGGTGATAAGCATCGGGATTACCGATTAGTGAACCGCTTCTTCACGAGAACCAATGTACTTAAACTTAAGCTCTTCGCCATCTAAATCCACTTTCACTGTGCCGCCATCGACCAACGAGCCAAACAACAACTCATTCGCTAATGGCTTTTTCAGCTTATCCTGAATCACGCGGCCCATCGGACGAGCGCCCATCTCAATATCGTAGCCTTTCACAGCAAGCCAATGACGAGCATCCTCAGAAACCTCTAACGATACACCTCTCGCATCGAGTTGAGCTTGTAGTTCAACAATAAACTTATCAACCACTTGATGGATTACACGCTCATCCAAACGATTAAACCAGATGATGTTATCTAAACGGTTACGAAATTCGGGTGTGAATACTTTCTTAATCTCTGACATCGCATCAAAACTATTGTCTTGTTGGATAAGACCAATCGATTTTTTCACTGTCTCTGCAACACCTGCGTTGGTTGTCATCACCAAAATGATGTTACGGAAATCCGCTTTTCGTCCATTGTTATCGGTTAAAGTGCCGTTATCCATGACTTGAAGTAACAAGTTAAAAATATCAGGGTGCGCTTTCTCAATCTCATCAAGTAGCACCACTGAATGTGGATGTTTAATCACAGCATCAGTTAGCAAGCCACCTTGGTCATACCCAACATAACCAGGAGGAGCACCAATTAAACGACTCACCGAGTGACGTTCACCATACTCAGACATATCAAAACGCAGCAGCTCAATGCCAAGTAGCTTCGATAACTGCACTGTCACTTCTGTTTTACCCACGCCTGTTGGCCCTGCAAACAAGAATGAGCCCACCGGTTTATTGTCGGCACCTAAGCCAGCGCGTGAGAGTTTGATCGCCTCACTCAATACATCGATAGCGTCATCTTGTCCAAATACCAACATTTTCATTTTTCTATCAAGGTGCTGCAAAATGTCTTTATCGGAAGAAGAGACCGATTTTTCTGGAATACGCGCCATTTTAGCAACCATCGCTTCAATATCGGCCACTCCAACGGTTTTCTTGCGACGACTTGCAGGTGCCAACCTTGAACGTGCTCCCGCTTCATCAATCACATCAATCGCTTTATCAGGCAAATGACGTTCATTGATGTATTTTGCAGAAAGCTCTACGGCCGCACGTAACGCTTTATTGGTGTAACGTACATCATGGTGCGCCTCGTATTTTGTTTTCAGGCCCATAAGTATTTTAGTGGTGTCATCCAACGATGGCTCGACCACATCGATTTTTTGAAAACGGCGAGCCAGCGCGCGCTCTTTTTCAAAGATGTTGTTGTACTCTTGATAAGTCGTTGAGCCGATGCAGCGCAATTTACCGCTGCTAAGCAGAGGTTTGATTAAGTTAGCCGCATCCACCTGACCACCAGAAGCGGCACCCGCACCGATGATGGTATGAATTTCATCAATAAATAGGATCGCGTCCTGCTCTTTTTCAAGCTGTTTCAAAATGGTTTTAAAACGCTTTTCAAAATCGCCACGATACTTAGTTCCAGCGAGTAATGAGCCAATATCCAGTGAATAAATAACGCTATTTTGAATGATTTCAGGCACTTGGCCTTCCACAATACGCCACGCCAGCCCTTCCGCAATCGCCGTTTTACCGACTCCCGCTTCTCCCACTAACAGCGGATTATTTTTACGGCGACGACACAACACTTGAATGGTTCGTTCTAGTTCTTTATCACGCCCAATTAGCGGGTCAATCAACCCTTGCTTTGCCAATTGGTTGAGGTTGCTGGCAAAGCTTTCCAAACGTTCATCAGAACTGACTTCATCAGCTGATTCGCTGCTAAAAGAGTCGGAAGAGGCTGAATTATCACTTGCGCTGGAAGCTTTAGTGATGCCGTGCGAAATGTAGTTGACGATATCTAAGCGACTGATGTCATTTTTTTTCAGTAGGTAAGCCGCGTGTGACTCCTGCTCACTAAAGATTGCAACCAGTACATTCGCCCCTGTGACTTCATTGCGGCCAGAGGATTGCACATGAAATACAGCACGTTGCAGCACACGTTGAAAACTCAATGTAGGTTGCGTTTCACGTGTTTCGTCACTTTCAGGAATAAGAGGTGTGGTTTGATCAATAAAAATATCAAGCTCTTGGCGTAAGGCATCCAAATCCGCTTGGCAGGCTAATAAGGCCTCTCTGGCTGCATCATTTTCTAATAACGCAAGTAGGAGGTGCTCGACGGTCATGAATTCATGTCTTTTGTCTCGCGCTCGAGCGAACGCGCCGTTTAGACTCGACTCTAGTTCTTTATTAAGCATAAGTACCTCCTTAAGGAACCACTTTGTTGCTCCAGCAAGCGACTACGCTTGCTCCATAGTACAAAGCAGTGGATGCTCATTTTCCCTTGAGTACAAAGTAACTTGAGCTACTTTGGTCTCTGCAATCTCGGCACTGAACGTGCCACAAATTGCTTTCCCTTCATAATGCACCTTGAGCATTATCTGTGTTGCTTTGTCGATATCCATCGAGAAGAATCGCTCAAGGATTTCAATCACAAACTCCATCGGCGTGTAGTCATCGTTATTAAGAACTACGTTGTACATCGCTGGTGGTTTAATTGCTGTCTTCTCTTTCTCCAGAAGATCTGAGTCTGGAGTCACCCATTCAAAATGTTTACTCATGATGACCGTATTTAGAGTGCTTCTCTACCTAGTGGAACCGTGTGCCTCTCAGTAACCATTGTGTCGTTGGAATCTATTAATGTTATTAGTGCTACCGACACAGTTGAAAAACAACCCTTACTTAGAGACTAATGCAGCAATTGTATCGCTGCAAATAAAACATTGCTATTCCGAACTATCAACGGCGTAGTTGATTAAAAAGAAAACAAAAGCAACTGCTTTCTTTAACTATTTCATTCTTAACGCCCTATTTAATCGTTACAACAATGTAAACCTGAAAAGTGATTTATTTGCAAATATGTCGAGTATCATACCTTTTGCCTATTGACTGCGCCGAATCATTGACTACATTGGTCAATTAGTGACTAAAAATTTGGCAGCGGCTGAATTGATATTCACATTCGGGTAACGTTTTTAGGATAAGTTTCTCGATAACAACATCAGTAACTAAAATGCAATGAGGGATGTAAAGCATGGCTACAGGTACAGTAAAATGGTTTAACAACGCCAAAGGATTTGGGTTTATTTGTCCAGAAGGTGAGGATACCGATATTTTTGCTCACTATTCAACCATTCAAATGGAAGGCTACCGCACACTCAAAGCGGGCCAACAAGTTTCCTACGAGATTGAACAGGGGCCGAAAGGTTATCACGCTAGCGCTGTTGTTCCAATCGAAGGTCAACTTGCAAAATAATCGCTGCCAAACGTGTATTTGATGAAAAACCCGCCGAACTGGCGGGTTTTTTTATTGCTTAGAGGTGAATAACTGAAGGTTAAGCGCCAATGATCGCGTTCAAGGTTTGGCTTGGACGCATTAGTGCTGATGCTTTTTCAAACACTGGCGCATAGTAACCACCCAAATCACCCGGAGTACCTTGTGCCTGATTCAGCTCAGAGACGATAACCTGTTCATTTTCTTGCAGCTGTTTCGCAATCGGTGCGAATTCCGCCGCTAAATCAGCATCCGCCGTCTGCTCTGCTAAGGCCTCAGCCCAATAGGTTGCAAGATAGTAGTGACTGCCACGGTTATCAAGCTCACCAACTCTGCGCGATGGTGATTTATTGAGATCAAGGAACTTACCAGTGGCTTTATCAAGCGCATCGGCTAGTACTTTCGCTTTCGCATTTCCAGTGACAACACTCAAATGTTCCAAAGACGCCGCCAGCGCTAAAAACTCGCCTAACGAATCCCAACGTAAGTGGTTTTCTTTCTCAACCTGCTGAACGTGTTTTGGCGCAGAGCCACCAGCACCTGTTTCAAACAAACCACCGCCATTCATCAAGGGAACAATCGACAACATTTTAGCCGAAGTACCGAGCTCAAGAATGGGGAATAGATCCGTGAGGTAATCACGCAGTACGTTACCCGTAACTGAGATGGTATCTTTACCCGCTTTGAGACGCTCAAGTGTGAACAGAGTCGCTTCAACGGGTGATAGGATCTGAATATCTAAGCCGGCCGTATCATGATCAGCAAGGTAGACGTTGACTTTTTTGATCAATTCGCGGTCATGCGCACGCTGATCGTCTAACCAGAAAATCGCAGGAACACCAGTAGCTCTGGCACGAGTCACGGCCAGTTTCACCCAGTCTTGGATCGGTGCATCTTTCACTTGGCACATGCGGAAAATATCACCAGCTTCAACAGCTTGCTCTAGCAATACTTTGCCGGAGGTATCCACAACACGTACCGAACCCGCTGCATCGAGGATAAAGGTTTTATCGTGCGATCCATATTCTTCAGCTTTTTGCGCCATAAGGCCCACGTTTGGCACGCTGCCCATCGTGGTGGGATCAAATGCGCCGTGCTTTTTACAAAAATCAATCACCGCTTGATAAACGCCAGCGTAGCAGCGATCTGGGATCAGTGCTTTGGTGTCTTGTTGCTTGCCATCTGGCCCCCACATTTGACCAGAAGCGCGCAGCATTGCTGGCATTGACGCATCAACAATGATATCGCTTGGGACATGTAGGTTAGTAATACCTCGGTCAGAATCGACCATAGCAAGCGGTGGTTGCGTGTTATAAACCGCTTGAATCGCGGCTTCAATTTCTTCTTTCTGTGCTTGTGGCAATGCTTGAATTTTCGCGTAAACATCGCCTAGGCCATTGTTGACATCAACACCTAATGAGTCAAACAACGCGCCATACTTCGCAAATACGTCTTTGTAGTACACTTTAACGGCATGGCCGAAAATGACTGGGTCAGACACTTTCATCATGGTTGCTTTCATGTGCAAGGAAAGCAGCACATCTTGCTGTTTCGCTGCTGCGATTTGTTGCTCAAAAAACTCAACTAACGCTTTTTTGCTTAGAACTGAAGCATCGATAATTTCTTTATCAAGCAGCGCAAACTCTTTCTTTAAGACTTTAGTCGAGCCATCATGGCCGACAAACTCAATTTTGACCTTAGTGTCACCTTCAATGGTGACTGACTTTTCTGTTCCATAGAAATCTTTGTCTTGCATGCTGGCAACATGTGAACGGGATTGCGGTGACCATGCGCCCATTGAATGTGGGTTTTTCTTCGCATAATTCTTGACTGATAATGGTGCGCGGCGATCGGAGTTTCCTTCACGTAACACTGGGTTAACCGCACTGCCTTTGATTTTATCGTAAGTCGCTTTAATCGCTTCTTCTTCGTAGGTACTTGGTTCTTCAGGATAATTTGGTAGGTCGTAACCTTTTTCCTGCAACTCTTTAATCGCGGCTTTCAATTGTGGGACCGATGCAGAAACGTTAGGCAGTTTAATAATATTCGCTTCTGGTTTGGTCGCCAGTTCACCTAATTCGGCAAGCGCATCACTTACACGTTGATTTTCTTTTAAATGTTCTGGGAAGCTGGCAAGGATACGCGCAGCCAGTGAAATATCGCGGGTTTCAACGCTAATGCCTGACGAGGCGGTAAAGGATTGGATAATCGGCAATAAAGAATAAGTGGCCAGTGCTGGTGCTTCGTCTGTGATGGTATAAATAATTGTAGGTTTTTCTGTAGGCATGAAAAATTTCCCTATTTGTTCTAGCAGCACCATTGGATGAAACAGCGCTGTGTGATTGTCCGTGTCAAGTGGGTTAGCATCCTCGCGACTTGAACACGATAGCGTCACTCTTTCAAAAACTGAATCGAATGTCGTTGAGCGTTATCCGATTTTAGTCATTGAGTGAAAATACGTATACACCCAAACCCTTTATTGATACTGAATCCAAATAGCATGGGTTGAGTATAATTAAACAAAACTAGGATAATAGTCTATTATCTTGTGCGTCAATCCTGTTTCTGGGCGCGCAAATCATAGCTTAAATCCAAAGTTCAGAAAACTTTCAAACACACTTCATTTACATTTTTGCAAGGTAGTTAACATGTCATCCCGCTTGCGTCGTGATTCTTCATCAGTATCAAAACCCTCTGGCTCTTCTCATTTTAAACGGCGCGATCCACATCAGCGTTCAACCGCCCGCTCCTCTTCATCTGCAGAAGAGGTAAAAAAACGAGTATCACTTGCTGATCGAAAAGTCATTATCTTTAATAAACCTTTTGATACGCTAAGCCAGTTTACCGATGGTGATGGGCGCAAAACTCTCGCTGATTTTATTCCCGTAAAAGAGGTGTATGCCGCAGGTCGTTTGGACAGAGACAGCGAAGGTTTGATGGTGCTCACCAATGACGGCATCTTGCAAGCGAGACTAACGCAGCCGCAGTCAAAATTACCAAAAACGTATTGGGTTCAAGTAGAAGGAGAACCCGCTCAAAACGATTTAGATAAATTGCGCCAAGGTGTAGAGCTAAAAGATGGCATGACGCTGCCTGCCAAGGTTGAGATTTTGCAACCGCCTACCTTGTGGGAACGTAATCCACCGGTTCGTTTTCGCGCACAAATCCCAACCACATGGCTTGCGATTACCATTACTGAAGGTAAAAACCGGCAAGTACGACGTATGACAGCGCATATTGGCTTTCCAACACTGCGCTTAGTGCGCTACGCGATGGGTGACATTGTTTTAGGCGATCTACAACCCGGTGAGTGGAAAGAAATTACCCTCTAACACCGCTCTCAAAAACGGAAGCCTCTTTATTATTTAAGAGGCTTCACTGTGTTTATTTATGGCGTTCTTTAAGCTTATCAATCACATCACTCAACGCTAATCCTTGGTCTTGCAATAGCACCAATAAGTGATAAATCAAATCAGCAGACTCACACACTAACTCCGCCTTATCGCCCGACGTCGCCGCAAGCGCAACTTCAACGCCCTCTTCGCCCACTTTCTGCGAAATACGCTTTGTTCCACGGGCATAAAGGCTAGCGGTGTAAGAGGAATCAGGGTCGGCACTCTTGCGGGCAGCCAATAGCTGCTCAAGCTGATGAAGCCACACCATTTGAGACTCTTCTTGTGCATCGTTATCCCAACAGGTTGTGGTTCCAGTATGGCACGTTGGCCCAATGGGATTCACTTTGACCAATAAAGTGTCGTTATCACAATCGAGCGCCATGTTTTTCAACTGTAACACATGACCAGAGGTCTCTCCTTTGGTCCAAAGGCGCTGTTTGCTGCGAGAAAAGAACGTCACTTGGCCTGTTTGCGCGGTTTTTTGCAACGCATCTTGGTTCATGTAACCCATCATAAGCACTTGACTTGATTGAAAATCTTGCACTATCGCCGGAACAAGGCCATCAACTTTGTTCCAATCAATACGCTCAGAAAGTGCAACCGCACTCGATACTTGAAAACTCATCGTCTTACCTCTACACCTTCTGCTTGTAAATATTGTTTTAATTCGCCGATATTGATGATCTGCTTGTGAAAAACCGATGCCGCCAACGCGCCATCGACATGAGCTTGTTGGTAAGCTTGCGCAAAGTGCTCCATCGTTCCCGCCCCGCCAGAAGCGATAAGTGGCACGCGACACACAGCACGTACCTTCTGGAGTTGCTGTAGATCATAACCATTACGCACGCCGTCTTGGTTCATCATATTCAATACGATTTCACCCGCACCACGTTTTTGTACCTCTTGTACCCAATCGCAAGTTTGCCACTGTGTTGCTTTGGTGCGCGTCTCATCGCCAGTAAATTGATAGACCTGATACTGACCCGTTTCTTGATCGAAGTAAGAGTCAATTCCGACCACAATACATTGCACGCCAAATTTATCCGCCAAGTCAGTAATCAACTGTGGGTTAGCGAGTGCTGGAGAGTTAATGGAGACTTTATCTGCACCAAATTCTAAAATTCGTGCAGCATCTTCGGCAGATTTAATACCGCCCGCGACGCAAAATGGAATATCAATCACTGCCGCGACACGCGCAACCCAACTTTTATCCACCACTCGGCCATCACTCGACGCGGTAATGTCATAAAATACCAACTCATCCGCACCCTCTTCGGCGTAGCGTTTTGCAAGCGGTACGATATCACCAATGATTTCGTGATTGCGAAACTGCACCCCTTTCACTACTTGTCCATCGCGGACATCCAAACAAGGAATTATGCGTTTTGCCAACATTCGAATGCCTCCTGAGCGGTGAACTTACCATCTAATAAGGCACGACCGACAATCACGCCTGCGACGCCACTGCCTGTTAAGGCTTTGATGTCCGCTAAGCTACCGATACCACCTGAGGATTGAAACTGTACTTGTGGGTACTGTTTGCATAAATCGATATACAATTCAACGTTAGAACCGGCTAGTGTGCCATCGCGGGAAATATCAGTGCACAATACGTGCGTCAAACCAACCGTTAGGTAATCATCAATCAAGGCTTCTATCGTTACACCTGAATCTTCTTGCCAACCTGAAATGGCCACTTTACGTGTGCCGTCTTGATCAATGTTGATGTCTAGCGCTAGCACAATTTTTTCTGCGCCATACTTTTCCATCCATCCTTTGACTAATTCAGGCTGTTTTACGGCCGTAGAACCGACAACCACGCGCTGCGCACCCGCATTTAATAAATCCACCACATCTTGCTCACTACGCACACCGCCACCAATTTGAATATTGGCAGGGGTACTGGCAAGCAGTTTGGCAATCAGATCAAGCTGTCGGGCTGAGGTATCTTTTGCACCCGTTAAATCGACAAGGTGCAACCAGTTAGCTCCAGCCTGATGATAGAGGCGAAACTGCTCTGCAGGGTCCACTTTGTATTCGGTAACTTGACCATAATCGCCTTGAAATAAGCGAACCACTTGGCCATCAATTAAATCTAATGCTGGAATAATCATTGCTAATTCCCTTTTATAATTCCAAGAAGTTCTTGATCAGTGCCGAGCCGGCTTTGGATGAGCGCTCTGGGTGAAATTGGACACCATAGTAGTTACCGCTTTGCAGCGCCGCGGTGAAAGGCTTGCCGTATTCACATTCAGCAATCGTGTATTCACCGACGGGCATGGCGTAGCTATGGACAAAATAGAAATATTCGCCTTGCTCAATGCCTTTAAACAGAGGATGGCCTCTTTCGGCATTGACCGTATTCCAACCCATATGTGGCAGTGGTAAATCGCCTGTATCCATCAGGCGAACCTCGCCGTCACATAACCCCAAGCATTCAACAATGTCATTAGCTTGATCGTTAGCTTGCTGTCCTTTTTCTTCTGACAGCTGACCTAACAGTTGCATGCCTAAGCAGATGCCGAGCAGTGGCTTTTCAACCTGTTTCACCAGCGTGATTAAATCGCGCTGTTGCAGATTTTTCATCGCCTCACTTGCCGTACCGACACCGGGTAAAAACAGCTTATCTGCCGTCAACACCACATCAGGATCTTTTGAAATAGTGACTGGGTACCCCAGGCGTTCGATGGCAAATTTCACGGAAGAAACATTAGCGCAGCCTGTATCAATGATGACGACCTTTTGCGGCTGGCTGCTGTTATCACTCATCGCTTCGCGGACTGACGACATTACAGTACTCCTTTGCTGCTAGGTAGTTCATTGCCTTCCACTTTAATGGCTTGGCGCAATGTGCGGCCAAAAGCCTTAAACAAACTTTCAATAATATGGTGATCATTCTCGCCACTGGATGAGAGATGTAGCGTACAGGCCAAAGTGTCGGTTAATGAACGGAAGAAGTGATAT
Source organism: Vibrio sp. V19_P1S1T109 (assembly GCF_002241375.1). Classification (NCBI taxonomy): domain Bacteria; kingdom Pseudomonadati; phylum Pseudomonadota; class Gammaproteobacteria; order Vibrionales; family Vibrionaceae; genus Vibrio; species Vibrio sp. V19_P1S1T109. Next base: position 16,820 of record NZ_NDIM01000218.1, read on the forward strand.
ACCATTTCAGTGGAGAGATCGCCCACTTGCTCACGTGTAAAGGTGGCCTCAAATTTCAGATAAGGGCGACCCGATAGATCGAGTGCGCATTGTGCTAAACACTCGTCCATCGGCAACGAAAAACCAAAACGACCAATGCCACGCTTATCGCCTAATGCCTCTTTTAAGGCTTGCCCGAGTGCTAATGCGGTATCTTCAATGGTGTGGTGATCATCAATGTGCAGATCACCATTGACGCTCAACTTCAATTGAAAACCACCATGGGTTGCGATTTGGTCAAGCATGTGGTCAAAAAAACCTAACCCCGTTGTAATTTGATTACCACCCGTTTCATCCAAATTGACCGCAACTTTAATATCGGTCTCTTTAGTGGTTCTTACCACTTCGGCGCTGCGCGCTTTCACGGTTAAGTCTTTAACTATTTCACGCCATCCCATACTTTTCGGATGATACTGAATACCACGGATCGCCATATTTTCAGCCAGTTGCAGGTCGGTCATTCGATCGCCAATCACCACTGATTGCTGAAAATCGACTTTGCCTCCTTGCAGATACTCTTTAACCATCCCCAGTTTGGGTTTGCGGCAAGAGCAATTATCTTTTTCAAAGTGCGGGCAAATCAGCACATCATCAAAGATCACTCCTTGGGACTGAAAAATGTCCATCATCATCGCATGAGGGGCATCGAAATCCGCTTGAGGATAGCTATCCGTCCCCAGTCCATCTTGGTTGGTGACCATTACCAGCCGATAACCCGCAGCCTGCAAAGCCAGTAGGCTTGGGATCACATACGGCTCTAGTTTCAGTTTGTCTAAACGATCAACTTGGAAATCGACCGGAGGCTCAACAATTAAGGTTCCGTCACGATCAATAAAGAGAATTTTTTGCTGTTTGCTCACTGGAATATCCTTTTCTATTGGCCAGTAACGTCACTTAAACGACTGGCTCTTATTCATTTTGGGCTATTTATGGTGCTCGATTACTGATAATAATTGCGAATAAAAGCGAGTGTTTTTTCACACTCTTCACGATTACCGATACTGATCCTCACGCAATTTTCAATCGGAGAATTGCGTAAAATGATGCCGTGATCCCAAGCGGCTTTAAACAATGCATCGCCATCGGGAAATTTCACTAATAGATAGTTTCCCCACCCTTCAAACACAGTTAAATGGGGCACCATATACAACCCTGCTTGTAAGTAAGCACGGTTTGCATTGAGATCCAACACTTGGAATTTGGTACGAGCCAGCCCAGCTTCTGATAACGCTTGCACGGCAATGTCTGCTACCGGAATTGGCACGGGATAAGGTGCAATTACCTTCTGCAGCACATCAATCAGCTCTTTATTGGCCAAAGTAAAACCGCAGCGCAAACCTGCAAGCGCAAACGCTTTGGATAAGGTGCGTAAAATCGCCAAATTCGGGTATTGCGCTAATAAATCAACGGTTGAGGCTTCTGGACAGAAATCAATGTAGGCTTCATCCATCACCACAATAGCGCGGTCTTTAGTCATTTCCAGCAAAGCAATAATATCTTGGCGCTTAACTAAATTGCCGGTTGGATTATTAGGACTACAAACGAAGATCAACTTCACGCTGTCTAAATTGGCACGAATGGCTGACAGATCGAGCTGCCAATCCGCTGTTAATGGCACAACTTTACGCTCGACACCGAACGTTTCAGCGCTAATCGCGTACATACCATAAGTCGGCGGACAGTATAAAATAGCGTCTTGATTGGGCTCACAAAATGCGCGGATCAAAAGTTCAATCCCTTCATCAGCACCGCGTGAGGTCAACACCTGCTCTGGCTGTACCTTGGCATAAGCCGCATACGCATCGATCATAGCTTTGGGTTGGCAATCACTGTAACGGTTCAAACGTACAAAATCGGTTTTGTACTCATTATTGAATGGCGATTCGTTGGCATTGAGCCATACATCACCACAGCCGCCAATACGGCGAGCCGATAAGTAAGGTTTCAGTGCTTGAATTTGCTTACGAGCCAGTTTTTCCATTATTTTTTCGCCTTTTGCAATTTTTCGACTCGAATGGTGACCGCACGTTTGTGTGCATCCAATCCTTCAGCTTCTGCCATTGTGACCACGGTTGGCGCTAACCCTTGTAAGCCTTCTGCACTGAGTTCTTGCACCGTCATGCGCTTACTAAAATCGGCCAAACCAAGGCTAGAATAAGTACGCGTGTAACCGTATGTTGGCAAAACGTGGTTGGTACCCGAAGCGTAGTCACCGGCTGATTCTGGTGACCACTCACCTAAGAAAATTGAGCCAGCGTTATCAAGTAACGGCAACAGCTCACGAGGGTTCCGCGTTTGCACAATTAAGTGCTCAGGGCCGTAGTAGTTCGAGATAGAAACTGCTTGGGTCAAAGACTCAGCGATAATGATCAAACTAGAAGCCAAGGCCTTTTCTGCAATGGCGGCGCGAGATAAGCTTTTTAGCTGCTTTTGCACTGCATCTGTTACTTGATCGGCAATCACCGCTGAAGGGGTCACTAACACAACTTGTGAATCAGGTCCGTGCTCAGCTTGGCTAAGCAGATCAGCCGCGATGAAATCGGCATCAGCCGTATCATCAGCAATCACCAACACTTCCGAAGGACCCGCTGGCATATCAATCGCTGCACCGCGAAAATCATTGCTCACTTGACGTTTTGCTTCTGTCACGTAGGCATTACCGGGGCCGAAGATTTTGTCTACTTTAGCAACGGATTTAGTCCCATAAGCCATTGCTGCAATCGCTTGACCACCACCAATGTTGTACACCTCATCAATGTTACACAGCTTGGCCACGTAGAGGATTTCGTCCGCAATCGGTGGCGGTGAGCAGAGCACCACTTTACGACACCCTGCAATTTGTGCAGGAACACCCAACATTAATACGGTAGAAGGTAAAGGCGCACTGCCTCCGGGAATGTACAAGCCCACCGTATTAATTGGACGCGTGACTTGTTCACACACCACTCCCGGCTGCGTTTCCACTTTGATCGGTTGCAGCTTTTGTGCTTTATGGAACTTAGTAATGTTCTCATAAGCTTGTTGAAGTGCTTGTTTCATCTTGTCAGAAAGACGCTCGCACGCCGCATCAATCTCACAACTTGAAACGCGAATTGAATCCGGTTTCACGCGGTCAAATTTTTCAGTTAACTCAATTAACGCTTGGTCACCTTGCGCTTTCACCTGCGCAATCACGGCGCTCACGGCAGCAGTGACATTGGCTCCTTCAGTAATGGCCGGGCGTTCTAAAATTGAATCTTGCTGAGTTTCACTCAACGATTGCCAAACGACAGTTCTCATCGCCGTTACTCCATCATTTTATCGATAGGTAAAACCAAAATAGAACTCGCCCCTAATGCTTTTAGGCGCTCCATGGTTTCCCAAAATAGGTTCTCGGTACTGACCACATGTACTGCAACACGATTTTTCTCCGCCGATAAAGGCAGCACTGTTGGGTCTTCCGCTCCCGGAAGTAAGTCTTTAATCGCTTCTAATTGATCAACCGGAGCATGCAGCATGATGTATTTGGACTCTTTGGCTTGAATCACGCCTTGCATACGCGTCAATAAACGAGCAATCAATGCTTGCTTATCTTCACTGAATTCACCTTGACGCTGAATGAGTGTTGCTTTGGATTGGAAGATAACTTCAGCCTCTTTGAGGCCATTTGCTTCTAATGTTGCGCCGGTAGAAACAAGGTCAGCAATCGCATCAGCTAAGCCAGCTCGTGGCGCAACCTCAACAGAACCTGTGAGCACACAAGTGCTAAAATCAATGCCCTTTTCATCCATGTACGCTTTGAGTAGCTGCGGATAAGTTGTGGCGATGCGTTTACCCGCCAAATCTTGAGGACCGTTGTATTGCTGATCTTTATTGATCGCGATGGATAAGCGGCAACCACCAAAATCAAGACGGCGCAGTGAAACAAACTCACTTTTCTTATTTTGCGACAAGCGTTCTAAACGCACCTCTTCCAGTTCATTCTCACCAATGAAACCGAGATCAACCACACCGTCCATCACCAGCCCGGGTATGTCGTCATCACGCACTAGCAGTAGGTCGATCGGCATATTGAGAGAGTGAACGACAAGACGCTCACCCATGATATTGAATTTCACGCCGCATTTTTTAAGTAAGTCTTGGCACTCTGAGCTCAAGCGGCCTTTCTTCTGGATGGCAATTCTTAGGCGTTGTGTTTGCATGACAATTTCCCTGTGCAATGTATTGAATGTATTTGGAATTGAGTTAAAGCAAAATGAAAAAACCCTCGGGAGATTTGCGTTCTCCCGAGGGTTTTAATCTAAATGCTTTGACTTAACCACCGGGAGT
>NZ_NDIM01000270.1:0-21019 GCF_002241375.1 Vibrio sp. V19_P1S1T109
CTATTAGGTTACGCACATTATTGGCATAGTCTTACATACATATCCTTATGAATACTAGCAGCAATTCCCAATCCCAACGTATCGTCGTTCTCGATACGGAAACCACGGGTATGAACCGTGAAGGCGGCCCTCACTATGAAGGACACCGCATTGTTGAAATCGGTGCCGTTGAAATTATCAACCGCAAGCTGACAGGCCGCCACTTCCATGTCTACCTGAAACCCGATCGTGAGATTCAGTTAGAAGCGATCGAAATCCACGGTATTACCGATGAGTTTTTGATGGACAAACCGCAATATCGCGATGTGCATCAAGAGTTTTTAGATTTCATCAAGGGGGCTGAGCTGGTGGCGCACAACGCTCCCTTCGACGTCGGTTTTATGGATTACGAGTTTCGCAAGCTCGACGCTAAAATCGGTAAGACGGAGCAGTATTGCAAAGTGACCGATACGCTTGCTATGGCAAAGCGTATTTTCCCCGGCAAACGCAATAACTTGGATATACTTTGTGATCGTTATGGTATCGATAACTCACATCGTACCTTGCACGGTGCATTGCTCGATGCGGAGATATTAGCGGACGTTTATCTGCTGATGACTGGCGGGCAAACCTCGTTACAGTTCAGTGCCGGAACGCGCAGTGATGGCAGTGTGGGAGGAGAGTCAATAAAACGAGCTGTCGCAGGTCGGAAAAAGCTAAAGGTTTTGCAGGCTTGTGCCGATGAATTACAAGCACACCAAGAAAGATTGGATCTAGTCGAAAAGAGCGGAAGCTGCCTTTGGCGTCAGTAGGAGAAAATATGTTGAGGATAATGGCAGCAGTGATTGCGCTGATGTGGAGTACAGGCGTTTTTGCGGTGAATTCCTCCTCGATGTCGCTGCTCGACAATCGTTTCCGTGTGGATCCAACCATTTCACAAATTACTTTTGTTGTGTATCGCGAAAAGTCATCCCAACCCGTGGTGCTTGTGCGGCCTGATGGTAAGAAATATTACGCTTGGCAACATAGCGATAATGTGCGTTGGTATCAAGAACCCACAATGGATATCATTTCAATTGATAAGCCAATGCCTGGCCCTTGGCAGGCCATAGGCAAGGTTTCCTCACAAAATAGCATCAAGCTTATTTCTCATCTGCAACTTGATACTGATCTGTTCCCTACGCGCTTATACCTTGGTGAAGTGATAAAATTTACCGCGCGATTAACCTCCGACGGTAAGCCTTTATTGTTGAGAGACTTTCTCGATAGAGTCAACTTAAAAGTAACCTTTACTAAATACGTTGAAAATGAAGAAGATCTGATTAAAGAAGCGCGTCCATTACCGGAAGTGATTGGTGAATTTGCCGATGATGGACGTGATTTAGATGAACAGCCAGGTGATGGCATTTTCACTGTAGCGCTGCCTATCACTCCAATGCCGGGTAAGTATCGCGTTAGGATCACCTCTGGCAACGGCGTGTTTTTACGCGCCCAAGAGCAAGAGGTGCTGGTTTACCCAGCTCCAGTATCAACCACCTTTATCCAATCTCGTGTTGATGGTGCGCCACATCAAATTGTTTTTTCGGGTGAGCAAGGAATGATAGCCCCAGGCTCCATCGTTGCCCATGTCGAACATGCGAATATTTATGATGATATCTTTATTACTGAGGGGCAGTCAGAAAAAGAGGCGCTAAAGTTAAGTTTAGAAATTCCATACAATGGAGACAACGGTAACTATCGTTGGTCTGGAAAGTTGTATGCGACAGAGCTTGCCAGCCAGCGTCCACTTTACTTCCCGCTTGCTGAGCATACTTACAGCGTGGTTGATGATGTCAACATTGAGGAGACTCGCCGTTTGCAGATGGAAGAAGAAATCCAGCAGCGTAAGCTTGAACAGGAGCAGTTGATTATTCAGATGAGAGAAGAGGCAACGAGCCGCAGTATTATGTTCATCGTGATTGGTAATATTGGTGCGATATTGATTGGGCTTTTGGCGTGGTTTGTGATGCGTAAGATTAAAGCGAAAAAGGCGTTGCAACCCGAATTACAGTTGAATATGCCGAAGAAATAACAAGGGATGTTGCCGAGTTGGCAACCTCTTGATTCTGTATTCCAGTCATAAAAAAGGGCGTTTAAAACGCCCTTTGACATTCAATAGATTGACTTACGCAACATCATTCATTACCGGATATTGAGGCTTTGCGGCCAGTTCCTGTGGCGCAAAATCATCGACATTAATGGTATACAAACGATGAGCCTCAGCTTCCGTTAATAGCTGTGCTTCTTGTTCGGTTAGAATTTTTTGTTGTAAGCCAATGGCGGCCACTTCATCTAAACGCAAGAATGGACGGCGTTGATTGGTGACGCTGCACACTTTATCGAACAAAGGCTCTGCACGTAAAATGATGTCCAGTGCTTGTTCAATCTTACCCGCCGCATTATGCGCCGTTGGGGCGAGATATTGGTTGCGACCGATGCGTGAACGAGTTTCACTCGGTGTTTGCAGGATCTGCGCAACTTGGCTATCTAATTTATCACTAGGTGCTTTGCGTACTCGACCAATCGGCATCAACAATATACGAAGTACCTTACCAATCGCTTTATTCGGGAAGTTGGCTAAGAATTCATCAATGGCGACTTCCGTCTGCTTCAAACTGTCTTGCAGGCCCCAATGAACCAAAGGAAGATCCTCCACGGGACGACCATCATTTTCAAAACGCTTAAGTGTGGCAGAACTGAGGTAGAGTTGGCTCAAAATATCGCCAAGGCGTGCTGACAAGCGCTCTTTACGTTTGAGAGAGCCTCCCAATACAGCCATCGAAATATCAGAAAGCAGTGCTAAGTTAGCGCTGTAACGGTTTAGTTGTTGATAGTAGCGTTTGGTTGCATCATTAGTCGGTGCAGATGAACCAAAACCATCGGTGACACCAAACCAAATACTGCGCACAAGATTACTCATGGTGAAGCTGACGTGACCTGCAAGAGCGGCGTCAAATTTCTCAACGGCATCAGAATCTTGTGAATAAGCGGCGTTCATTTCTTCTAAAACATAAGGATGACAACGGATAGCGCCTTGACCAAAGATGATCATTGAGCGAGTCAGAATATTGGCCCCTTCGACGGTTACGGCAATCGGTGCACCTTGGTAGCTGCGAGCTAAAAAGTTAGCAGGACCAATACAAATGCCTTTCCCGCCCACGATATCCATTGCATCAATAATGCTGCGTTGACCACGGTGGGTACAGTGGTATTTGACTATAGCGGAAATGACCGAGGGTTTTTCGCCCAGATCAATACCAGCTACGGTTAAATTGCTCGCCGCATCCATCACATAAGCGTTACCACCTAAACGTGCTAATGGCTCTTCGACACCTTCCATATGGCCAATTGGTTGCTTAAATTGACGACGAATCCGAGCGTAAGCTCCTGTTGCTAGCGCCGCAGTTTTAATTCCGCCCGTCGAGTTAGAAGGTAACGTAATGCCACGTCCAACCGATAAACACTCTACAAGCATACGCCAGCCTTGTCCTGCCATGCTTGGTCCGCCAATAATGAAATCAAGCGGCACAAATAAGTCGTTAGCACGTGTCGGACCATTTTGGAATGGAACGTTCAATGGCATGTGGCGATTGCCAATTTCAACTCCTTTTAAGTGGGTTGGGATGAGCGCACAAGTGATGCCAAGCTCTGTTTTATCCCCAAGTAAGCCGTCAGGATCGCGCAGTTTGAATGCTAGGCCTAATACGGTTGCAACCGGGGCGAGCGTGATGTAGCGCTTGTTCCACGTTAGGCGCATCCCTAACACTTCTTTTCCTTCCCATTTCCCTTTACATACCACGCCAAAATCAGGAATTGAACCTGCATCGGAACCCGCATCTGGGCTGGTTAATGCAAAGCAGGGAATCTCTTTACCTTCCGCTAAACGTGGCAGGTAATGGTTTTTCTGATCTTCAGTACCATAATGTTGTAAAAGTTCGCCCGGGCCTAAAGAGTTCGGTACACCAACGGTGGATGAAAGCACTCCAGACACGCCCGTTAGCTTTTGTAGCACAATGGATTGTGCATAAGCTGAAAACTCCAAGCCGCCGTATTGTTTTTTAATGATCATGGCGAAGAATTTATGATCTTTTAAATATTGCCAAACCTCAGGAGGTAAGTCGGCTAATTCATGCGTAACTTGATAATCGCTAACCATGGCACACACTTCGTTGACTGGTCCATCAATAAAGGCTTGCTCTTGTGCACTTAATGTCGGCGCTGCAATTTTGTGTAGTTTGTTCCAGTTTGGTTTGCCTTTAAACAGTTCAGCTTCCCACCAAACGGTTCCTGCATCTAATGCCTCTTTTTCGGTTTGTGACATTGCTGGCAGCACTTTTTTGAACAGTGTTAATGCTTTTTCGCTAATCACGCTTTGACGGATAGAGGGAACGGCTAATAAAGCGATAGCCGCTAAATACAGCAACCATCCAATCACCCCGGTGTAATCCAGCAGGGTAAGAACCACCATGGTTACCGTTAGCGCAACTAATGCGCTAAAAAGTGACATTCGGTGGTAGAGGCACACACCGAACACGGTGAGAAAACCAAGTATAGAGAGCAAGATGTCCATAATTTCATTCCTTTGAGACTGTATTCACGCCATTGCGGCTGATTTTTCTCAGTGCATTGGGAAGTGTTGTTAGTCGTCTCGTTTGTGTAAGTGGTCTAACCAGCGCTAAGTGTAATCAAATTATTAACGAAATGTAAAACCTTGTATTGTTCAAAAAGTGATCCATGTAGGGCAAAACCTCAAAATAAACAACCCATAGAGGGCTTTCTGGAGTAGGAAGCGGGAGAAAACAACAATTCTTGAAGTCGAACTATCGACAGAAAGGATGGTTTGGGTAAACTCAAGCCTGTTACTGGCTCTTGATTGATGGAGCCTATCGGTAAACAGATTAAAAAGAGAATATATCTATGTACCAGGATTTAATTAAAAGTGAATTGACCGAAGCGGCTGACGTGCTAAACAAATTTCTTAATGATGAGCATAACATCGCTCAAATTGAGGCCGCCGCAAAACTGATTGCCGACTCATTTAAGCAAGGCGGAAAAGTGCTCTCTTGCGGCAATGGCGGTTCCCACTGTGATGCAATGCACTTTGCTGAAGAGCTAACGGGGCGCTATCGCGAGAATCGTCCGGGTTATCCTGGTATTGCTATTTCAGATCCAAGCCATTTGTCTTGCGTTAGTAATGATTTTGGTTACGATTTTGTATTCTCTCGCTATGTGGAAGCGGTGGGTTCAAAAGGCGATGTCCTGTTTGGCCTATCGACTTCTGGTAACTCGGGGAACATTTTGAAAGCGATTGAAGCGGCCCAAGCCAAAGGGATGAAGACCATTGCACTGACCGGTAAAGATGGTGGGAAAATGGCAGGTTTAGCGGATATCGAGATTCGTGTCCCGCACTTCGGCTACGCGGATCGTATCCAAGAAATCCATATCAAGATCATCCACATTGTTATCCAACTGATTGAAAAAGAGATGGCGTAAGAAAGTTCAACACCGTTCTTTTCTTTTAATGTGTTTGTGGTTGCAAAAGGGAGTGCATTAAACCATGTGTGAATTGCTCGGTATGAGTGCCAATGTGCCGACTGATATTTGCTTTAGTTTTACTGGGTTGATTCAGCGTGGCGGCAACACGGGGCCGCATCGTGATGGTTGGGGAATCACTTTCTATGAAGGGAAGGGTTTTCGCACCTTTAAAGACCCTAACCCTAGCTTTCAGTCAAAAATTGCAGAGCTTGTGCAGAGTTACCCTATAAAAAGTCGGGCAGTGGTTAGCCATATTCGTCAAGCAAATCGGGGTGGGGTGAATTTGGAAAATACTCACCCATTCACTCGAGAATTGTGGGGGAGATATTGGACGTTCGCTCACAATGGACAATTGGCGGATCACCAGCAGCTAGAAACTGGACGCTATCGCCCTGTTGGTGAAACGGATAGCGAGCAAGCTTTCTGTTGGTTGTTAAAGCAGTTAGAAGCGCGTTATCCTGAACCGCCTCAAGATATGCTCAGCATGTTTCAATTCGTTGCGAAGTGTTGCGATCAACTTAAGCAGCAAGGTGTGTTTAATATGCTACTTTCTGACGGTGAGTTTGTGGTGACCTATTGCACGAATCATCTGTACTGGATTACTCGACGCGCCCCCTTTGGGAAAGCAAGTTTACTTGATGAAGATGTCGAGATTAACTTCCAAGAAGAAACAACGCCTGATGATGTTGTGTCAGTGATTGCGACTCAGCCACTGACGGGAAATGAAACTTGGCAACGAATGAAGCCAAGCGAATATGCGATTTTCCATTATGGCGAATACGTTGATGGCAATGCGCAGTCCTTAGCTGACATTCCGTTTGCCGCGGCAAAGCCAGGCTGCCAAGCACCTATTTAAGGTTTTTATTCTTAAGCTTGTCTATTTACTGCTGTTTGAATTGTATTTGAGATGACAATAAAAAAGGTTGCTGTTGAGGCAACCTTTTTCGCACTATTTAGAGATACGATTTATTCATCGAAAGCATAACCATGCATGCCAAGTAATTGGCCATCTAAATAGGCTTTACCTTCACGCATTTCCAAGCGCCCTTCAACGAACCATTGTGCCACTAGTGGGTAAATTCGATACTCTTGAGTTTGGACACGTTGAGTCAAAATCTCAACGGTATCTTCATCAAAAATAGGCACTTTTGCTTGTAGAATGACTGGGCCACCATCAAGTTGTTCAGTCACAAAATGCACACTGGTGCCATGCTCTTCATCACCTGCGTGAATCGCGCGTTGGTAGGTATTCAACCCAGGATATTTAGGAAGTAAAGAAGGATGAATATTGAGCATCCGTCCTAAATAGTGACGCACAAACTCACCACTCAGAATACGCATGTAGCCAGCAAGAATGATTAAGTCAGGCGCGTATTGGTCAATTTTCTCCATCAATACCGCATCAAACGCATCTCGCGTGTCAAAGGCATTTGGGTCAATATGCACCGCCGCCGCACCTGCTTTTTTAGCTCGTTCTAAGCCATAAGCAGTTGCTTTGTTTGAAAAAACAGCCGTTACTTTGCCATCTTTAATTTTCGTTTCACACGCATCAAGGATAGCCTGTAAGTTGGTGCCATTTCCTGAAACTAAAACAACAATACTTTTCATCAGTTATTTGATCTCTACTTGCTCTTCATCGAGTTGAGCTTCAGCAATATGACCGATAACCCACGCATTTTCGCCTTCCGCTTGCAGTAATTGAACCGCCGCTTGTGCTTGATCCATTGGAAGCGCAACAATCAGTCCGACACCACAGTTAAATGTGCGGTACATTTCGTGAGTGGTTACATTCCCTTTTTCTTGCAGCCATTGGAAAATAATTGGCCATTCCCAGCTATTGCCATCAATCACCGCTTTCGTCCCTTGCGGAAGAACGCGAGGAATGTTTTCCCAGAAACCACCGCCAGTAATGTGTGAAATGGCGTGAATATCGTGCTCGGCGATCATCTTAAGCGCTGATTTGATGTAAATTTTGGTTGGTGTCAGTAAGTGCTCACCAATCGTTTTGCCAGCCAAGTCTTCATTTTTGTCGGCACCTGATACTTCGAGGATCTTGCGAACTAATGAATAGCCGTTTGAGTGAGGGCCGCTAGAGCCAACCGCAATCAGAGCATCACCTGCTGCTACTTTTGAGCCATCGATGATCTCTTCTTTTTCAACCACACCGACACAAAAGCCAGCGACATCGTAATCTTCACCTTCGTACATACCCGGCATTTCAGCGGTTTCACCACCGATCAAAGCGCAACCTGCTTGCACACAACCATCGGCAATACCCGACACCACATCAGCAGCTGTATCTACATCCAATTTGCCCGTGGCGTAGTAGTCCAGAAAGAAAAGCGGTTCAGCACCTTGAACAATCAAATCGTTAACACACATTGCAACCAAGTCAATGCCAATGGTGTCGTGCTTATTCATATCCAATGCGAGGCGAAGTTTTGTGCCAACTCCATCGGTGCCAGAGACTAAAACAGGATGTTTATATTTGGTTGGTAGCTCGCAAAGCGCGCCAAAACCACCAATGCCACCCATAACTTCAGGGCGACGAGTGCGTTTGACGGCGCCTTTAATTCGTTCAACAAGTGCATTGCCTGCATCAATATCTACGCCAGCATCTTTGTAACTAAGAGAAGTGTTATTACCGCTCACGGGGAAGTCCTCGGTCATAAGTTGGATATGAAAACGGCGCTATTCTAACAGGGCTTAAAACAAAAAGGAAAACGTTTGCGTCAGTTTTTTTGTTTATAATTGGCACTGAAATTAGCATAAAAAGTGTGTACAATTCGAAGGTTTGTTTAAATGTCGTCGGAGATGAAAATGAAAGTTGTTGAAGTTAAACACCCTCTAGTTAAGCATAAACTTGGGTTAATGAGGGAAGGGGATATCAGCACTAAGCGTTTTCGTGAGTTAGCTACAGAAGTGGGTAGCCTACTAACTTATGAAGCAACCTCAGACTTTGAAACAGAAAAAGTGACGATTGAAGGCTGGAATGGCCCAGTTGAAATTGATCAAGTCAAAGGTAAAAAAGTAACGGTAGTACCTATTTTGCGTGCTGGTCTTGGCATGATGGACGGCGTTTTGGAGCACATTCCAAGTGCGCGGATTAGTGTTGTTGGCATCTATCGTGATGAAGAAACGCTTGAGCCTGTCCCTTATTTCAACAAACTCGCTTCTAATATTGAGGAGCGAATTGCGCTTGTGGTTGACCCAATGCTGGCAACTGGCGGTTCCATGATTGCGACGATCGATTTGCTCAAGGAGCGCGGCTGTAACCAATTTAAAATTCTCGTTTTAGTTGCAGCGCCTGAAGGCATCGCGGCGTTAGAAAAAGCGCACCCTGATGTTGAGCTCTATACGGCGGCAATTGATGAGAAATTGAATGATAAAGGTTATATCGTTCCTGGTCTTGGCGATGCTGGTGATAAGATTTTTGGTACGAAATAAGCGTTAATTTTATACTGTCTTAAAGGAGAAACGAAAGTTTCTCCTTTTTTATAGTTGCTTCAGTGATGCGTCATTACGGTCATTTTATTGCTCAACAGAATTAACGCATTGTTCGATGATTATTTTTTAAGGCTTAACGTACTGCTTTTTCTGTGGCTATTAGCTGGCGCACCTTGTGATGAATTTGTGGGTCGGCGCGGTGCTCTTTTTGTATTTGGAGCATGGCGAAACTCATCGGCATTGCGTCCTTGGAACGTTTTTGGCTTTTGATTTCTGCGTGCCGTCGAGGTTTGATTTTGCTCACGACTATCAAACAGTTTTGCATCGGTAGCTTTGCGAATACGCTTACCCGTCACATCAAGCTTGGACGCGCCTTCCGTACCGCAAGAACTCTCACACATTGCTAATATTTCAGCGACTTCCTCGTCGCTTAAATAACGCCATTCACCATTCGGGATACCGTCTAGGCTGATGTTCATAATACGAACTCGGCGTAGTTTAAACACTTCGTAACCTAAGGCCTCACACATACGACGAATTTGACGGTTTAACCCTTGTGTTAACACAATTCTAAAGGAGAACTTCGTTTCTTGGGTTACTTTGCAAGGCAGTGTCACCGTATCAAGAATTTCCACACCAGAGGCCATCTTATGTAGAAATTCGTCGGTGATGGGTCTATCTACTCGGACGACGTACTCTTTTTCATGGTTATTACCAGCACGTAATATCTTATTGACTATGTCACCATCGTTAGTCAGAAAGATCAGTCCATCTGATGGTTTATCTAATCGACCTATCGGGAAAATACGTTTGTGGTGGCCAATAAAATCAACAATGTTACCTGGAATATCGCGCTCTGTTGTGCAGGTGATTCCAGTCGGTTTGTTAAGGGCAATATATATCGGTTTTTCTTTTGATTTTAATGGATTACCATCAATGCAAACATCATCGTTTGGCGTGACTTTAGTGCCCATTTCCGGCAATAGTCCATTGATGGTTACTCGGCCTTGTTCAATTAACTTATCGGCCTCTCGACGAGAACAGAAACCAGTTTCACTGATGTATTTGTTTAAACGAATGGTGGCTTGTTGTGACATAGATTGCTCTTACGTTTCCCAACGGCGGTGAATAAAAAGAAAGCAACACTCTAAGTGTTGCCTATTAACGTTGCGATATTTTAGCAGTTAATATTAATTAACCAAGGCGTTTTTAATGACACTCATGGTTTCCAGCCTTTCCCCATCACTTTTCCTCAACAAGATATAGACGGCATTGACGTCTTTATTTATGCGAAGAGGGAATGCTTTTATTTGTATGAGAAAATGGAAACTATTTTGAGACAGGTGTTCTTATCGAACCGATCTTGAGTAGCCGAATGATGCCATTCATCAAGAAGATAGAGTTATTAACGCGATAAAAAACCGGAGCAGACAGATAATCCACCCCGGTGCATAGCGTCACACTATTTTTCAATAGGTGCTAAGCGATCTAGTGAGGAGATTTGTCATTCATCACTTTATAAATGAAGAAACCGCCATAAAACAGCATAAGACCAAAAGCACCAAAGATTACTATCATTGAAGACAGTCCCACAGCATTACCAAATAGGAGATCAAGCCAAAAGTCCATGTTTCCTCCAAAGTTTCGAAGACACAGCCAAGTTAAAGTTTGCTCTGTTTGCTGACACTGATCTGGATCAATTATGTTGCATAGGTTAACTTGATGTTTCTATTGATGTGTAATTAGTCACGTTTTTATGTGTATTTGATGGTGATTTAGCCAATGAGTTTGTTATTTGATGGAAATAAGATTAAAGGCTTGCGTCTTAATTTTAGATGAGTAATATACGCATCCGTTCTAGGCAAAAAGCTCGGAACTGCTCGCTAAGTGCAGAGCAAAAATTTCGGTGAATAGCGCAGCTTGGTAGCGCATCTGGTTTGGGACCAGAGGGTCGGGGGTTCGAATCCCTCTTCACCGACCATCTTTAAAAGCCTCGCAGTAATGCGGGGCTTTGTTGCATCTGGATGTGATCACTTTCATTACCAAAGATAAAGGCTCTTTCACTGTTCACCCTTCTCCGAGCAAATTCAACTATTGAAAATAGCAGTCAATATTCCACGATAATAAATAGCATTAGGATGTGTAAAAAACGTCACTTTAGCGCATTTTGACGTTTGATGAGTCATTACAATTTATGACCTATATCACGATTTAACCTGTCAAATCCCTTTAATGAACTTCTCGCCTTGTAGTGAGTAGTGATCTCTATTCATAAATTCATTTTTGTTATGCATTTTTATGTGATCTTTCTCAAGTTAAACTCGTCAAATAATAAATTACGGTTTTGACGTCAAGTTTAATCTATTGATTTTAAATGGTTTTGTTTTGATTGTATTTTAGAGGATTTGAACTGGATCACTTCGTGTAGCTAATTATTTTACGCTTAGAAATAACTCCTTGTATGGTGAATGCCTTAGGTCACAAGCCTTTATGCTTGTTGCTGTTTTGAGTCCTTTTAACAGGATATTGGGTTTTTATTTTAAAGGTAGGGTGAGTCAAATGTTGAAACCTAGTTTGATTGCTGTTTCGGTTATCGCCACATTATCAGGTTGCTCTTTGTTGCAATCACCAGAGCAGAAAGTAGTCGATGCGCTGGCGGAAAATTTGGATATTCATTACACCGTATTAACGAATCACGGGGCAGATGAAGGATTGGCATGTCAGGCTCTCGAAGCGGAATGGGCATCGTGTAATAAAGTGAACATGACCTTGGTTAACCAAGGTGAAGCCGTGAATTCAAAGCAGTGGGCTATCTATTTCCACAGCATTCGACTGATTCTGGATGTTGAAAATGATCAATTCAAAATTACCCGTTTAACGGGTGATTTACATAAGCTTGAACCTACTGATAAATTTGATGGTTTTGCTGCTGGCGAAGAGGTTGTTTTGCCTCTGGTCGCTGAATATTGGCAGTTGTTTGAAACGGACTTTATGCCGCGTGCATTCGTTGCGGCGCCCAATACAGAGCCTAAGCTTATTGTATCTCTTAACACAGAGGACACGTCGTCATTTGTGCGTGGGCTTGAGGGCGACAATATCAAACGCACCACCAGCGATAATAATGTGTTTGCCACGGCCATCAACCGATTTGAGAGAAATAGCGATGTATCACTGCAAGATGTATCAACGGCTCTGTTACCAACGCCTCTAAAAACAACGCTTGGTCAAGGTGTTGTTGACATTACTCGCGGCCTAAAGCTTGATGTGAAGGACTTTGCGACGGATCAGTTTTCAGCATTGCAGGCGCGTGCTAAAACGATTGGGCTGAAGCTTGATGGAGAGTTAGCGGTTGGTGTTGCGATTACACCGAGCGAATTTTCTGACCAGATGGCGACATCGGGTGCTTATGAGTTGGAGATTGCACCGAATGCTATCTCTATTCGTGCATTTGATGAGGCGGGAGCTTTCTACGCCGTTCAATCTATTTTGGGTTTAGTGGATAGCCAGAATGTCACAGCGCTGCCAGTGATCCACATCGAAGATGCTCCACGTTTTGATTACCGTGGTGTGATGGTGGATGTCGCACGTAACTTCCATTCTAAGCAAGCGATTTTGGCCACGTTAGATCAAATGGCGGCTTATAAGATGAATAAATTACATCTTCATTTGACCGATGATGAAGGTTGGCGTTTAGAAATTCCGGGCTTACCTGAATTGACCGACATTGGCGGGCAGCGCTGCTTTGATTTAGATGAGAAAAACTGCTTGCTGCCACAGCTTGGCTCCGGTCCAAATTCTGATAACTTTGGCTCGGGTTATTTTAGTCGAGCCGATTACATTGAAATCCTCAAGCACGCTAAAGCGCGCAATATTGAAGTGATCCCTGAAATTGATATGCCAGCCCATGCTCGCTCTGCGGTTGTTTCAATGGAGGCTCGTTTTGATCGTTTGAGCCAAGAGGGGAAAACCGAACAGGCTAGCCAGTATCGCTTGATGGATCCTCAAGACAGCTCCAATGTTACGACGGTTCAGTTTTATGATAAGCAGAGTTTTATTAACCCTTGTTTAGACTCGTCTAAACGTTTTGTGGATAAGGTGATCACTGAAGTGGCCTTGATGCACAGTGATGCGGGCATGCCTTTATCGATTTGGCATTTTGGTGGCGATGAGGCGAAAAACATCAAATTGGGCGCGGGTTTCCAAGATATTAATGCGACGGAAAAAGTCAGTTGGAAAGGTAACTTAGATCTTTCACAACAAGATAAACCATTTGCGAAATCGCCACAGTGCCAAGCATTAGTCAGCCAAGGAGTAGTAAGTGACTTTGCTCATTTACCGAGTTATTTTGCTGAGCAAGTGTCGGAAATTGTCGCCGATAAAGGGATTGAGAATTTCCAAGCATGGCAAGATGGCTTGAAATACAGCGAGGGAGAATCCGCTTTTGCCACGCGCAATACACGTGTGAACTTTTGGGATGTCCTCTATTGGGGCGGTACAAGCTCTGTTTATGAATGGGCAAAACAAGGTTACGACGTAATTGTTTCTAACCCTGATTATGTCTACATGGATATGCCTTATGAGGCGGATCCTAAAGAGCGCGGTTATTACTGGGCCACCCGTGCGACCGATACGCGCAAAATGTTTGGTTTTGCACCGGAAAATATGCCGCAAAACGCTGAAACTTCATTAGATCGTGATGGTAATGGTTTTGTCGGTAAAGGAGAGGTGACGTCGAAACCATTCTACGGCTTGTCAGCTCAATTGTGGTCAGAAACGGTTCGTAATGATGAGCAGTATGAGTATATGGTTTTCCCTCGAGTGTTGGCTGCCGCTGAACGTGCTTGGCATAAAGCGGAGTGGGAAAACGACTATAAAGTAGGGGTTGAATACTCTCAGCAAACGAACTTAGTCAATAAGTCTGCACTGAATCAAGATTGGACTCGTTTTGCTAATATTGTTGGGCAACGTGAGCTGGCGAAACTGGAAAAAGCTGGCATTGATTATCGCCTGCCAATTCCCGGAGCTAAGATTGAAGCGGGTAAATTGTCGATGAATTCGTCATTCCCAGGCGTTGAGCTGCAATACTCATTAGGTGGTCAACAATGGCTTACTTACTCGAGCATCGAACAACCGAAGGTGTCCGGTGAGGTCTGGATCCGTTCTATCTCTGCTTCAGGCGAGCGAGTCAGCCGAGTTACTAGCGTTAAGTAACTGTAGCCATATCAAGGCACCCCAATGAAAGCCTCCGCATCTGTCGGAGGCTTTATTACATAAAATCAATTACCTTCGTGGTGAGCAAACTCAAACACCTGACCTTGCTCGTTAAAAGCAAAAACCGAATAGGCTTCTTTCTTATCACCAGATTCCATACCTGGAGAACCGATTGGCATGCCGGGCACGGCTAACCCTTTGGCATTTTTCGGTGGATTAGCGAGAAAGGCTTGAATGTCTGTGGCTGGAATGTGACCTTCGAAAACATAGCCGTCGATAACGGCTGTATGGCAAGAGGCGAGCTTGGGTGTAATGCCCAATTGTTGTTTTATCGCCGTCATATCTTCTTGCAATTGCTCGTTAACCTTAAATCCTGCTTGTTGCATGTGAGTGGACCACTCAGTACAGCAGCCACAATAAGGGGATTTGTAATTGGTCATCTCGGTCACCGTGGCGAATGCGGAGTAGCTCATAAGAGACAAGGTGCTAAGCATAGCGGCTGTGATCATTTTCATTTTTATCTAACCTCTAAGAGTGAAAAGGGGATTTAAATAGACGCAAGCGGTTAGCGTTGCTCACGACTGTGATTGAGGACAAAGCCATTGCCGCTCCTGCAACTACAGGGCTAAGTAAAAAGCCAAAAGCGGGATAAAGCACACCAGCGGCAATGGGAATGCCGAAGGTGTTATAAATAAACGCGCCCAATAGGTTCTGCTTCATGTTTTTTACTGTCGCTTTAGAAAGAGCGATAGCATTGACTACGGCAAGCGGTGAGGAGTTGAGCAATGTCATTTGCGCACTCTCTATTGCGACATCACTGCCACTGCCCATTGCGATACCAATATCGGCTTGCGCAAGGGCTGGCGCATCATTAATACCATCACCGACCATGGCGACGATTTGGCCTTTCTCTTGTAACTGCACGATTTTTTGTGCTTTTTGATCCGGAAGTACTTGAGCAATCACTTGCTGTATGCCTAGCTGTTTGGCTATTGCAGTGGCCACGCTTTGGTTATCTCCGGTTAGCATCACGGTACGAATGTTCATTTTGTTCAGTGTGCTGATAGCTTGTGCAGCGTTAGGTTTGATTGGATCAGCAATTGCGATGAGACCTTTGAGTTCACCGTTAATGGCAACCGCGACCGGTGTCCAAGCTTGTTCTGCGTAGTGTTCAATGGTCGTTTGTGCTTGAGTAAGAGGAACGTCCAGTGACTCAAGGTGCGATAAAGAGGCAACGACGACGGAATCACCGCCAATATTTGCCATTAGCCCTTTGCCTCTTAGGTTGGTAAATTGCTCGACTTCGGCGCTGGTTGATACCAGCGGTTGCGCATAATGGCAGATAGCCTTGCCAAGAGGATGTTCAGAGCGCAGTTCCAAAGCGTAAACAAGGGTTAACAATTTGCTATCTTCAATTCCCCACGTGACTAAGTTCTGAACGGTTGGCTTGCCTTGAGTGAGCGTACCTGTCTTATCAAATACTACAGTGGTGATTTTGCTTGCCGATTGCAATACATTGGCATCTCTGATCAAAATACCCATTTCAGCGGCTTTACCAACTCCTACTGTAACCGAGAGTGGAGTAGCTAGACCCAAGGCACAAGGGCAGGCAATGATCAATACTGTTGTCGCAACCACTAGCATATAACTGGCCTTAGGTTCAGGGCCTACAAAGTACCAAATCAGAGCGGAAAACAGGGCAATTATAACCACAGTCGGTACAAAAATAGCGGATATCTGGTCTGCCAGTTTGGCGATGGCTGGTTTACTGCTTTGCGCCTGACGAACCATTTGGATGATGCGCGAGAGCATGGTTTGCGCCCCTACGCCGGTGGCTTCGATGACTAAGCTGCCATCATGATTGATGGTGCCTGCCGCAATGGCATCGCCTGCCACTTTTAGGACGGGGGTCGGCTCGCCAGTGAGCATGGACTCATCAACATAAGATTCACCGCTGAGGACTTTGCCGTCTATCGGCACTTTTTCTCCCGGTTTTATGCGCAGTTGCATACCAAGTTGTACTAATTCAACCGCAATCTGTTGATCGCCTTGCGCTGTGATGCGTGTTGCTTGTTGTGGCTGCAATTTAATTAAGGCTTGCAAGGATTGAGTTGTCTTCGCTTTGGCTTTCGCCTCAATGTAGTGGCCCAGTGAAATCAAACCGATAATCATCGCGCTGGCTTCAAAATAAACATGACGCGAGGCGACGGGAAACCAAGTTGGGTAAATCACTACCAACATTGAATAGGCCCAAGCCGCTCCTGTTCCTAGGGCAACTAAGCTATCCATGGTGGCACGCTTATGGGTTAACGCAAGCCAAGCATGGCTAAAAAAGTGGCGGCCAGCGGTGGCTAATAGGGCTAAGCACACAATGCCGATAACGCCCCAGTATATTTGTTGCTGAGTGGTCACAATCATCATGCTGCCACCAAGAAGGCCCCAAAGCATTAACGGGATACCTATCATTAAACCTAGTAGTGCATTGGTTTTATGCTGCTTCTGTAAATCACGTGATTGCTGTTTTTGTTTTTCTTGTTGTTGGGCAGGGTCATCGACTCGCTCTGCACGGTAGCCTGCATGAGTAATGGCATTGAGCAATTGCCGTTCAAGGTCAGCGATATCCGCTTGCGAGAGCACTAAGGCGCTTTGTTCAGCTAAATTGATTTGCGCTTTTTGTACACCGTTAACGCTTAGAAGTGCTTTTTCCACCGAAGAGACACAGCTTGCGCAAGTCATTCCTTGGATCAGTAAGTGGGTACTAACCAAACCCGTTATTGAGGCTTCTGTCTCTTGTGCGAGTGGCTGTATATCGCTAACCAAGGTTGTGGGTTGCAATGAGGATAGAGGAGCGTTGTTCGTACTGAGCAAGGCTTGATAGCCTAAGGATTCGATAGCGGCGATGAGTTCATTTAAAGAGGCCGAAGTGCTCAGTTCGATGAATGTGGGTGACAGCTGGTGGATTTGTACCTCAAATTCTTGCTTGAGATGCTGCTCAAGTTTCTTCGCGCAACCCATGCATTTCAGCCCTGATAAAGGCAATTGAAAGCGTTTCATTGATAAATTCCCCGTAAACCAACTCAATAGCTAGAAGCATAAACCTTACCTTTAGGGCAAGGTCAAGTTCCACTAAAGGAAAGTTAAGCGAATTTTAAGCGTTATTCTTGAGCGCAGAAAAACGAAAGGCAATCGAGGATTGTAGATTTAGCCGTCAGTGGTAAAATGTCGCCACTTTTTATCCTGGTACTTGCAGTGGACATATTCTCCGCTGTCTTTTTATCCCTAAGGAAATCAAATGACGGTTAAAACTCGTTTTGCTCCTAGCCCGACAGGCTATCTTCACGTTGGTGGTGCGCGTACTGCACTTTACTCTTGGCTTTATGCAAAAAGCCAAGGTGGTGAGTTTGTTTTGCGTATTGAAGACACCGACCTAGAGCGCTCGACGCAAGAAGCCGTAGACGCGATTCTTGAAGGTATGACTTGGCTAGGTTTGAATTGGGATGAAGGCCCATATTTCCAAACTAAACATTTTGATCGTTATAACGAAGTTGTCGATAAGCTGCTTGCTGAAGATAAAGCCTACAAATGTTACGCCTCTAAAGAGCTGTTAGATGAAGTTCGTGCCGAGCAAGAAGCGAACAAAGAGATGCCGCGCTACGATGCTGATCACCCAAAAATCAAAGCGGTTAACGACGCCGCAAAGGAAGGGGATCCGTGTGTGATCCGTTTCCGTAATCCTAAAGAAGGCAGCGTAATTTTTGACGACCAGATCCGCGGCCGTATCGAAATCTCCAACAGCCAGATGGATGATCTGATCATTCGCCGTACTGATGGCTCACCCACCTATAACTTCTGTGTGGTGGTGGATGACTGGGATATGGGGATTACTCATGTTGTTCGTGGCGAAGATCACATCAACAACACACCTCGCCAAATCAACATTTACGAAGCGTTAGGTGCTCCTATACCTGTGTTTGCGCACTGCGCAATGATCTTAGGTGACGACGGCGCGAAGCTATCTAAACGTCATGGCGCTGTTTCTGTGATGCAGTATCGCGATGAAGGTTATCTGCCTGAAGCATTGAATAACTATTTAGTTCGTCTAGGTTGGTCTCATGGCGACCAAGAAATTTTCTCGCGTGAAGAGATGATTCAGTTCTTCAGTTTAAATGCTATTAGCAAATCGGCATCTGCATTTAATACTGATAAGTTGTTGTGGCTGAACAATCACTACATCAAAACATCAGAGCCTGAATATGTTGCAAAACACCTTGAATGGCACTTTGAGCAACAAGGCATCAATAAAGACAACGGCCCAGCATTAGCTGAGATCGTTAAACTGGTTGGTGAACGCTGCAACACCTTGGTTGAACTTGCTGCTCAATCTCGTTACTTCTTTGAAGATTTTGCTGAGTTTGATGCTGATGCGGCGAAAAAACACTTACGCGGTGTGGCGAAAGAGCCGCTAGCACTTGCTTTAAGCAAATTAGAAGCATTGAGTGACTGGACAACGGAAAACCTGCACGCTGTCATCGCTCAAGTGTGTGAAGAGCTTGAAATCGGTATGGGTAAAATAGGCATGCCGCTGCGCGTTGCTGTCACTGGCGGTGGTCAATCGCCATCGGTTGATGCTGTCATGCAACTGATCGGCAAAGAGCGTGTCATTGCTCGTATCAATATGGCATTGGCCTTTATTGCTGAGCGTGAAGCGAACGCTCAATAAGTCAATCATACGAACAACGCTTTGAACCGCAGCTTATGCTGCGGTTTTTCTTTATATCGGCTTTGTTAAATCCTTTGGTGTAGAGCACTGACAATATTTCACAAAACGATGACAGAGAATAAACTAATGCGCTATTTAAGCTTTCTTTACATACAGTATAGTGGTTCCGAGTTATGTAGGTATGTGTGTAGGCGAAAAGTAAACCGTTTTTTGGGTACCGCAACCGCATTATGATAACGATAAATAGGAAAGGAAAAAGTATGAAAAAGTTAGCAGCAGCAGTTTCAATGGCGCTTGTTTTTGCATCTTCTGCCGCAATGGCTGAAGTATACGTAGGTGCTAAAGTTGGTAAATCTTGGCTTGATGACGCTTGTCGTGCTGGAGATGTGTGTGAAGATGAATCTTCTACCGTCGGTGCTTACCTTGGTTACCAAGCGTTTAATTGGCTTTCATTAGAGGCAGGTTACGATTACTTGGGCAAATTTAGTGGTGCGGGGCTGAATGATGAAAAAGTAACGGCCATTACACTCGCACCGAAAGTCAGCCTTCCTTTGACTGATGCCATTGCCTTATATGCTAAAGTCGGCGGTGCTTATGTTGACTATGGCAATAAAGATGATTACTCATATTTAGGTGCCGCTGGTATTGAGTTCAACACCGATAATAACGTCACTTTACGCTTGGAATATCAAAGCCTCACCGATATTAATAACGATCTTGTCCGAGCGGCAGGTAACTCGGCTACCTTAGGTGTTTCGTATAAATTTGGTGGAAGTAAAGCAGAACCTGCGCCAGTCATCGTGCAAGAGGTGTTTGTTGAAGAAGTTGTACAGCCAGTGGTTGAGCCAGTCGTTATTCCCCAAGAACCTGAAACGGTTGTTAAGCATGTGCCATTTCAACGTTTGGACAGCAGTAGCTTTGCCCATAACAGTACTAAGCTAACAGCAGAGAGTACTAACCAGCTCGATAAACTAGTGAAATATTTGCAAGCTTACCCACAAGCCGATGCTGAAATTATTGGTCATACTGACTCAACTGGCGCTGCGGCTTACAACCAGAAACTATCAGAAAAACGCGCACAAGTTGTTGCTGATGTTGTGATTGCTAAAGGTGTGGATGCGAACCGTCTTACCGTAAAAGGTGAAGGGGAAAATAGCCCAATCGCATCGAATGATACAGTCGAAGGTCGAAAGCAAAACCGTCGTGTTGATATCGTTATTCCAAGCTTTGATTATGAAGTGAAATAATAACGCTTAAGTATTAGAAAATAGAGAAAGCCCGTGAAAAACGCGGGCTTTCTTCTTGTAAAACAATGGATTTTAGCCTCTAACCGCTCCGGTATCACGTCACGTTATTTCAAATCAATACTATTCAATCGGCCCATGTAGACAAGAATATCCAAGTCTTCTTTATAAGCCTCTAATAGCGCCTTTTTCGTCTTGGTATAAGCGGCAAGCTTGCCATGCTTGTTGATCGAACAAACGACGCTTTGAAATATACAGTTACCTTTTTCATCATAGTGTCTCCAAGCCGCGATATAACAAGGATCCCGAGCTTCCGGGTTATCGAGCGTTGGTCTGGGTTTGTATATGATTTTAGGTTCTAAACTGTGTGGTAGACGAGTCATCAAATAGGGATCTTTGAGCAGACGACGCCAATGTCTGCCCCACATCTCTGAACCTAATTCATTACGCAGCTTTATCGCCTTTTTAAGCCCCTTTTTCTCACCAATACGTATGTAGCCGACAGAACGGTGCAACACCGTATCGTCCGGCGTATGGATATGAATTTTATAGGCGGTCTTTGCTTTAGAGATAAAGCGGTGACCAGTATTCGTGATTAGATTACTCTTTTTCATGATCTTATCTATCGATAAATCTGTTAATACTAATTCTAGATTATTTGACATAGAACTTACAGTAATCACTGTATATGAATAGTAGTGGCTCAAATCAATATTAGGTCAATTTTTCGTCAGAAAAAAAAGCCTCAATACCGGTTGGGTGTTGAGGCTTTATCAAAATGGCGCTCCCGACAGGAGTCGAACCTGTGGCCTGCCCCTTAGGAGGGGGCCGCTCTATCCTACTG
>NZ_NDIM01000005.1:0-51993 GCF_002241375.1 Vibrio sp. V19_P1S1T109
TCATTTTTCATTTTTAAAATAACGCTCTTGAATACTCATCACGAACACGAAGAAAACAGGTACAAAGTAAATGGCAAGTAATGTAGCGCTAACCATTCCACCGAACACACCGGTTCCGATAGCTCGTTGAGTTTCGGCACTAGCACCTGAGGCTAGCATCAGTGGTACAACACCAAGACCAAATGCCAGAGAGGTCATCAAGATAGGTCTTAATCGCAACTTCGCCGCTTGAACGGCTGACTGAACCAATCCGTTGCCTTGCTCTCTTAACTGTTTGGCAAACTCTACAATTAGAATTGCGTTTTTCGCCGAAAGACCAATTACGGTGATCATGCCGACTTTGAAGAAAACGTCGTTTGGCATGTCACGAACCACAATAGCGAGTACCGCACCTAACAATCCCAAGGGCACGACCAACATCACCGATAAAGGAATAGCCCAACTCTCATAAAGTGCCGCAAGCACTAAGAAAACGACTAGCATCGACAGTGCCATTAACATCGGTGCTTGTTTCGCTGAGTGAAGCTCTTGTAATGCCTGCCCTGTCCATGCAATGGTAAAGCCTGACGGAAGTTGCTTAGCCATTTGTTCTATTTCAGCCATCGCATCTCCGCTGGCAACGCCCGCAGCTGCACTACCAGAAATTCGAACCGCAGGATAACCTTGGAAGCGAATAAACTGCGGAGCTGACTCAGACCAAATAGGCGTCACAATTTCTGATAGCGGAACCATTCCACCATTAATATTTCGCACATAGAGCTTGAGCACATCCTCAATCTGCATCCTTGATGAAGCATCTGCTTGCATAATGACTTGCTGCATTCTGCCTTCATTAGGAAAGTCGTTGATGTATAGTGATCCAATCGCCGTTGATAGCGTCTCACTAATACTCGTGAATGAAACACCTAACACCTCAGCTTTCTGGCGATCAATATCTAAATGAATACTTGTACCCGCAGGAAGCCCATCAGAATAGACATCGCTAAGTGATTTGCTATTTTTCGCCAACTCTAACATCTTCGTCTCAACGGCTTTTAATGCCTCGTATCCCTGATTTCCGCGATCTTGCAAGAAAAACGTAATATCAGAGCTCGTACCTAGCTCTTCAATAGAAGGAGGTAGCATGTGCATAACCGTGCCTTCTTTTACGTCAGCCATCGCCTCCTCAGCAAGTCTTAACTCATCCAGTGCTGTGGTATCGTCGCGTGATTCCCAATCTTTCAACGTGGTAAAACTCTGCGCGGTGTTAGTACCTGAACCGGAAAATCCAAAACCAATCACTGTCATTGTTGACTCAATTGCTGGACGGCTTAACGCATGCTGTTCAAATTTTTTCACAACATCCAACGTACGCACTGTGGTTGCGTCTGCTGGAAGCTGAATATTGGTAATAAAATATCCTTGGTCTTCTTCTGGCAAAAACGATGACGGCAGCTGCCTATACACTAGAACCAAAATCGCGCACAGAAACACAAAGCCAAGCATCATTCGTCCTTTGCGATTCACTAACACGTTGACCTGAGATTCATACCGATTGTTCATTCGGTTAAAGCCACGATTAAACCATTTCGCAAATCTTGTTTGCTCATGGTGATTAGCATTAACCGGCTTTAGCAACGTGGCACAAAGCGCCGGTGTTAGTGTTAGAGCCAAAAATGCTGAGAACAGAATTGATACTGCCATCGATAAGGTAAACTGCTTATAAATGGCGCCAACCGAATCACTGGCAAATGCCATCGGGATGAAAACTGCCGTTAACACAAGTGTGATGCCTATAATGGCGGCAGTAATCTCTTTCATCGCCTTAGATGTCGCTTCTTTCGGAGATAAGCCTTTTTCCGACATCAATCGTTCCACGTTTTCGACAACGACAATCGCATCATCGACGATAATACCGATCGCCAGAACCATACCAAACATCGTTAACACGTTGATTGAAAAGCCAGTTAACAACATGACGGTGAACGTCCCCAACAAGGCTATCGGTGCAACAATAGCGGGGATCAAGGTGTAACGAATATTCTGTAAAAACAGAAACATAACAAAAAACACCAGCACCATAGCTTCAACTAAGGTATGAATAACCTTATTGATCGAAACTTTAACGAAAGGTGCTGTATTAAATGGAATTGAATAGGTCATCCCAGAAGGTAGACTTTGACTCAACTCCGCCAAACGCTTTTGTACCGCATCTGCAGTTTTAACGGCATTCGCTCCCGGAGTAAGCTGAATAGCCGCAGCCGTCGCTGTTTTACCATTTTCACGATTCAAATAACCATAGGATTGAGAACCGATTTCAACACGCGCAACGTCACTTAGGACGACTTTCGAGCCATTGTTGTTTGCACGAAGAATGATATTAGAGAATTCTTCAACGCTGGTTAACTGGCCTTGAACGGTTAATGGAACCGTTACTCGTTGCCCTAAAACCGTCGGTGCAGCACCGATACTTCCGGGTGCGATTTGTGTATTTTGCGAAGTGATAGCCTGACTAACATCATTCATTGTTAAACCCAATGAATTGAGCTTACTCGGGTCAACCCAGATCCTCATTGCCTTCTCAGCACCAAATGACTGAACACGCCCTACACCTTCAATACGGCGCAATTCATCTACGATGTTGCGAGCCAAATAGTCGTTCAATGCGATTTCATCAAAGCGGTTATCATCAGATTTCAACCCGACAATCATCAAAAAGTTGGATGTAGCAGATTCTACGGACAAGCCGCTTTGACGCACCACCTGCGGTAAACGAGATTCAACCGCTTTCAGTTGGTTTTGAACGTCAACTTGCGCCATATCAGAGTCTGTTCCCGGCTTAAATGTAACCGTAATAGACGCAGAACCGGAGTTGTCAGCAGACGACTCGAAATACATTAAGTTCTTAACGTTCGACAGCTCACCCTCAATAAGACTAAGCACACCATCATTCATTTCCTTCGGACTGGCTCCCGGATACGTCGCCATAATACTGACCGTTGGAGGCGCCACAGACGGGTAACGAGAAATAGGTAACTTCGGAATAGAAATACATCCAAACAAAATAATGAAAAGAGCAATAACCCAAGCAAATACGGGGCGATGAATAAAAAACTGAGACATAAAAAGCCACTCTAACCTTAATCAGTTTGTCGCAGATGTTAAAAGAACCTCAGGTTCTTCCCATTTGCGTTGGTCTACGAGAACGCCGCTCTCAAGCCTTTCCTTGCCCTCGACTACGATATTTTCTCCTTCATGAACGCCCGATTTCACGCGGTACTGACCATCAATCAATTCTCCGAGCTTTACAGGTTTTAAATGTGCATATCCTTCCTGATCAATACTCCAAAGATGAGGAGCACCTGCAAGATGCATAACCGCCTGTTGCGGAACCATTAACGCGTGGTTATAACTCGAATGAAGTACTTTGGTTTTTACGAACATCCCCGGTAATAAACAGCGTTGAGAGTTATCTACGAGCACGCGCAGCAAAACATCGCCAGTGCTTACGTCAATATTGATACCAGAAAACAGGATTTGGCCTTTGACTGGATAAGGGGTGCCGTTACTGCGTAAAATTTTAATTTTTGTTCCATCAACACCAGGTTCACCATCTGCATTTGCTGCTAAATCTTCACGAATAGCTTCTAATGAAGACGCAGGTCGACGAATATCAACAAAGACTTGATCGACCTGTTGGATACGCGCCATCGGTACTGCATCCGTACTGCTGACTAATGCACCCTCGGTCACCAAGGTTTGCTCTATCAGTCCAGATATCGGTGCGGTCACATTTGCAAACTTCAGATCAAGCATACGACGAGTGAGAGTCGCTTTAGCGACCGCAACATCAGCAACAGCTTGATCTCGGAGCAAAACCACATCGTCATAGTCTTGACGACTGATAGAATCTTTTTTTACCAAAGGTTTTAATCGTAACTCTTTTTCCAGAGCACGTTGATAAGTCACCTGCGCTCTCTGTAAGTTTGCTTTGGCAGTATCAACTTCCGCTTCAAATGGCGCAGGATCAATCTGGAATAACGACTGGCCAGCTTCCACTTCAGCGCCTTGTTTGAACAAGCGATGTTGTACTATCCCAACCACTTGTGGACGAATCTCTGCAACGCGCACGGCCAACACTCTTCCGGGAAGCGCTTCATAAACATCTAAACGTTGTGGTTGTATTGTTATCGTTGAAACTAAAGGCAAAGACTCTTTTAGTCCGACTTCACTTTCATCTTTATTGGATTGATTACAGCCAACTAAAAAGAAAAGTACCAATATATGTAAGCTACTAGATACACATATATTTATCTTTTTCACTGAGGTATCCTCTGAACAAATCAAAGCGGACTATCCGCTGTCGATAGTTGTTGAGTCTAATACCTGTGTGTGGAGGTCCCGCTGAGTGAATGTGGAGATTTGATGGAGATGAACAATTTGTACGTTGAAGGGCAGAAATTTGCTACAGATTCAGGCCCAGATTCAGGAACCGGGTCTTATCGTCAGGCGTTAATTCTGATCGCTGAGGATGAATTTGAAATTGTCGATATACTCTCCGCTTATCTAACGCGCAGCAATATGCGTACGATTCACGCTGCAGATGGTCAAAGAACACTAGAACTTCATTCATCCATGAAGCCAGATCTTATACTGCTTGATATCCAGATGCCTAAAATGGATGGATGGAAAGTGTTGTCGGAACTTCGTCAGAAAAGTAACACCCCTGTCATCATGCTTACCGCAATGGACCAAGATTTAGATAAATTGATGGCACTCAGAATCGGAGCTGATGATTACGTCGTTAAGCCGTTTAATCCGGCAGAAGTCGTCGCGAGAGTCCAAGCCGTTCTAAGACGCACCTTAGAAGTTAATCAACCTCACAACAAAAATATACTGCGAGCCGAACCGTTTGAAGTCGATTTAGAGAGTCACGAAATCGCTGTTCATGTGGATGGAGAACGTCATACTCTACTGCTAACCTTAACTGAGTTTAAATTGTTGACTCACTTCATTCGTTCACCCAAGCGAGTGTTTAGCCGAACAGAACTATTAAGTACGTGCCTACCTGAGGGTGACACGCTGGAACGAACGATCGACAGCCACATCAGCAAAATCCGCAAAAAACTTGAAGCCTACGGTATTCAAGGCGTTCCGGCTGGTGTTCGTGGTGTCGGTTACCGTTTTAAGGGCGACCAATGAAATTAAGTGGTTTGAGCCGTCAGATTGCATTCTCAATGATAAAAATCGCAATCGGTTCAGCATTACTTGCCACAATGGGCTCGTTTATTTTTTACTATCTTTGGGATAAATATTGGCCCAATTATATACCGAGTGAAGATGCTCTCACTCCTTCTTGGCCAGAATGGGTTTGGCTCGCACTAACCTGCGTTATTGTCATTCTGCTAGCCGTCAAACTTGCTACTAAGTTATCCCAACGCATTTTGGAACCGCTAAGTGCTGTTGCGCAAGGAATGCGAAAAATCGCTGAAGGCGACTTACATTTCCGCGCTAACGTTGGAGACCGTTCATTAGGTGAAGCCGCTTTATTAGTAGACGATTTCAACCTCTTAGCGGATAAACTTCAACGAATGACAGAAGAGCACGCCTTTTGGAATGCAGCGATCGCCCATGAACTCAGAACCCCGGTGACAATTTTACGGGGCCGATTACAAGGGTTAGCAGAAGGTGTCTTTACTCCAGATAAAAACCAGTTCACTAAACTATTAGTACAAATTGAAGGGTTATCTCGATTAATAGAAGATCTGCGTGTTATTAGCTTAATGAATAGTGATGAATTAAGAATAAATAGAAAAGAAACCAACTTAGCGACAGAAATAAAATTACTTACTGATTTGTCGGTAAATATGCTGAATGAAGCAAATCAACATGTAGAACTTAATGTAACCACACAATCTGTCTTTTGTGACCCAACCAGAATAAGACAAGCTTTGTTGGCTATACTGGAAAATGCGAGTAAATATGCTCTTCCGGGTGCAATAACTATCTCTACTCAGCTTAAAGATGGCTTTTGCCATTTAAGTGTGGAAGATTCTGGCCCGGGAGTTTCACCTGATTTAATTCCGCATATTTTTACAGCATTTCGCAGCGCTAAGGACACCCCAAAAAGCGGCAGCGGATTAGGATTGGCCGTTGTTGCTGCTATTGCCACAGCACATGAAGGAAGCGTTAGTTGTCGTATAAGCAATAAAGGCGGAACGATTATTGAACTCTGTTGGCCAACTTAATCAAAATCACGAGAACTATTAAATCCACCATAAGCCTAAGTATTCATTAATTTTTCACATCAAAGCGATTCAATAACAAAATGGAGAGACCGGTTCGCCACACATGAATCAATAACGTCGAAAGCCTATATACAGGGTGATCAGAACCATATTTACATATTGACAATTGTACAAATGTTTCACACTATCGGAATAATTAATGATAATAATTATCATTACGTCATAATGTTTATGCGGATAGTGCCCATGAAATCTCTATATAATGTGATGAACGTTTCATCAATCACCCCTTTACCCAATCTCTACCTTCTAGACCAATCATCAGAAACCGATAATCAACGATCAATGGCCGTTCACCAACACCGCCAAGACATTCAAAATATCTTGTCGGGTCGTGACTCAAGGATGTTGGTGATTATTGGGCCATGTTCAATCCACGACCCTGAGGCTGCAATTGACTATGCACAACGACTCGCAAAGGCACAAAAACAGTTCAGCAGCACTCTCAAGTTGGTGATGAGAACTTATTTTGAAAAACCGAGAACGCGGACTGGCTGGAAAGGATACATGGTTGACCCTGATCTCAACGGTCAATTTAACTTACTCAAAGGGCTCAGCTCTAGCCGTGAATTACTCAAGTCAGTCCTAGCGCTGGGTGTACCAACAGCAACTGAGTTTTTAGATACGCATATCGCACCGTATATCGCGGACCTTATTTGTTGGGGTGCGGTTGGCGCAAGAACCACTGAATCACAACCGCATCGCCAACTCGCTTCGGCATTGCACTGCCCTATTGGTTTTAAAAATGGTACTGACGGCAATACGACAATTGCAATCGATGCGATTCATGCCGCTAACGATTCACATCTGTTGATTATGGCGGGTGAGAATGGACAACCGGTTGCGGTGCAAACTCAAGGTAATCCATATTGCCATATCATTTTACGTGGTGGTGTCACGCCAAACTATGCAAGTCACAGTGTTAAAAGTGCGGCTTATCAATTACACCATAGCCAGCTCAGCAGCAGGCTGGTGATTGACTGCAGCCACGGTAATAGTGGGAAAATCGCTAAGAATCAATTGGATGTAATAAACAACATAGCCCAGCAACTGCTGTCTGGAGAGCGCCGCATTGCGGGGGTAATGTGCGAAAGCTTTTTGCAAGGCGGTAACCAAGCTTTGAATAAAGGTCCGCTCTGCTACGGCCAATCCATCACTGATGAGTGCTTAAGTTGGGAGGATACAATGTGCTTTTTAAATACGCTCGATGATGCGGTTGCAACACTTCAACAGCAGCAATATTGTCACGCTCCAGTGTAAACCGACCACTAAGGTGAAGCTCCCGTTTGCTTCACCTTGTCTATCGTCAGTGGCCTTCACCTAATTATCGAGCGTAGCGCCGCCATCCACTCTCAAATCATGCATGGTGATTTGACTTGCTGCATTCGACATCAAAAACATAACAACCCCAGCAATGTCTTCGGGCTCCGCCATTTTGCCAAGGGGTATCCCCAAACGGTACTGTTCAAGATTACCTTTTATCACTTCTCTTTCACCATATTCGCTGTTCCATAACTGCGTTTGCATTTCGGTGCGTGTTGAGCCTGGGCTAACGATATTGCATCGAATTCCATCGTTTGCAAGCTCAAGAGCTGCGCACTTGACCAACATATGCAAAGCCGATTTAGATGCCGCATATGCTCCAATATTGAGCCGAGGCGTATTCGCTGAATTAGAGCCAATCACAATAACATTGCCACGCTGGCGCGCTTTCATTCCTATCGCTACCCCTTGCAAAGCGGCTAAGGTGCCAAACGTATTGACATCAAACATCGCTTTGATCTCTGACATCGATAATTCGGTTATTGAACCAAGGTGCAATATGCCCGCGCAACTGATGAAATGAGCAAACTGATAGCGCTCATTCAGTTCTTGTACCCTTTTTTTGACGTCGTCATGATGCTGTAAATCAAGCTCATAGCAATGAAGCTGCTCGGTATAGCACGCGTTCAAACTCGCTAATTGCTGAGTTAATTGGTGGTGATTTCTATCCGTCGCTACAACTCGATAACCGCTCGCCAATAAAGATTCCAATACGGCATAACCAATCCCCTGTCCGGCTCCAGTCAATAAAACCGTTTCGTCTAATTTCATCATTTTCCTAACTTTACTCCGTTAAATCCACACTAAACCATAGCCATAACCGAATCTCAGCCTTAGTTAATAACATTAATTATCATTTGTTATTGATAATTATTATCATATATAATCTGCGTACTTTAGTGGTTTGTAAAATAATAAGCAATTAGGCGTAACACGTTATTAATGGAGTTTTGGTGATGAAACGTGAAGTTATTGGGTTTTCAAAAATGGCTAATCAGCTATTGGATGAGCACTTAAAAGAATCTCCCTTCTTTTTTGCTTCGCCTCACAACACCATGCTTGGCGTGGGAATTGCTCATCAGTTCAATCAAGCGATCCCATTCTGTAAGCTGGCGGATCAAGCAACCAAGATGCTAGAAGCAGCAAAAACAGATGAGTACGACAATCCTATTTTATTTGCGACGATTCCTTTTAATGAAGAGACGGCGACGCGTTTCTTTATTCCAGAAAAGCTTTATGTTTCTGGTAGCCCACGTGCCAGTGAAAAAGAAGGGCAGCAGAGCCACAAAGCGACCATTGTTTCACCGCCAACGGGCAACGACTACAAACAAGGAGTCACAACCTTACTTGAGCTGTTTAATACCACCGAACTATCAAAAGTGGTGCTATCACGTTTAGTGAAACTCTCGACTCCACAACACATCGATCAAACTCGTTTATTGCGTAATCTGTTGTCCATCAATCGCAATGGCTACACTTTTTCTACTGAAATAGGCCCTAACGCCAAGTTAATGGGAGCCAGTCCCGAGTTGTTGTTGGCGAAGAAAGGCGGGTTTATCGTTTCTAACCCCCTAGCAGGCTCGCGTCCTAAATCAAACAATGCGGTGCAAAACCAACAACGCTCCGCTTCATTACTTGATACGCAAAAAGATCTGAATGAACATGCCTTCGTCGTCGAGGAAGTCGAGAAAGTACTCAGCCGCTACTGCCATAACTTATTTACCCCTATGGTCCCATCAGTGATTGAAACCGAAACGATGCTGCATTTATCAACAGTGCTTGAAGGACAAGCCGATGATCCGATGATTAACTCGCTACGCATTGCAGCAGAGTTACACCCCACACCCGCAGTGTGTGGTTATCCAAGATTATCGGCTTACCAAGCGATTAAGCAGATCGAAACCTTCGACCGCGGCTACTTCACTGGCATGATCGGTTGGTGCGACGCTCGGGGGAATGGCGAGTGGGTTGTCACGATACGCTGCGCTGAAGTGAGCCAAAACGAGATGAGCGTGTTCGCTGGAGCTGGCATAGTGAATGAATCCTCACCGCAGAGTGAACTCGATGAAACAGGGGCAAAAATGAGCACCATTTTGAAAGCCGCTGGTATTGAAATTGATGAATTACTTACCGCCTAAGGAGTGGTCATGAATAATCTTAACCCGACCGATTTTACCCCTTGGCCTGAGCAATTCAGCCAGCGCTATCGTGAGCAAGGCTACTGGCAACAAAGAACCTTATTTGATTACTTCAGTGATTCCGTCAAAAAAAGCCCTGACGCCATCGCACTGATTGATGATTTCGGCCAGTACAGCTATCAAAATTTATATCAGAAAATGATCAGCCTTGCGGCTGGCTTGAGCTCCCTAGGTTTGCAGCGGGGTGATAATGTCGTACTACAAATGGCCAATCGTGCTGAATTCTATCTCTGCTTTTTTGCCTTGACCATGCGAGGCATTAAACCGGTTCTAGCTCTGCCAGCACACCGCTATCTAGAGCTGAGCTATTTTTGCCAACATACTCACGCCAAAGCCTATATTTTTTCAGACGATATCGTGGGCTTTGACGCGCAGCAAACCGCGCAGAAACTACGAAGTAGTTGCCCTTCTCTCTTGCATACCATTGTTTGCGGTCAATCCTCACACGAGCAAATTCAGGAATTAGATACGCTTTACCACTGCGTGGAAGAAGATCCTGTTACTGATTCGGTCTTTGCTGATCAAGTGGCTTTTTTCCAGCTTTCCGGCGGAACAACTGGCACTCCCAAATTGATCCCTCGTACGCACAATGACTACGCTTATAGCGTACTTGGTAGCATTCAAATTTGTCAGTTTGGTCCACAAACGAGGTATTTGTGTGTTCTTCCCGTTGCGCATAACTTTCCACTCAGCTCGCCCGGCGCATTGGGCGTCTTTTACGCTGGCGGTTGTGTCGTGCTCGCTTCCGATACCACACCGCACACCGCTTTCCGTTTAATTGAGAAGCACCACATTACTGTTGCAGCACTAGTGCCGCCGTTAGCGCTACTGTGGATGAAATACGCCGAGTCCGCTACAGAAAACATCGCGAGCCTCACTCTGGTACAAGTCGGCGGAGCGAAGTTTAGTGAGGCCGCAGCAATGCGCTTACCGACGACTCTTCACTGTCAATTACAGCAAGTGTTTGGAATGGCTGAAGGGTTGGTTAATTACACACGACTTGATGACCCACTCAGCGTGATTGTTACTACTCAAGGACGCCCAATTTCAACTGATGATGAAGTGATGATAATCAACGATGAGGGTGAGCCCGCTGCGGTGGGTGAGGAAGGCTTGCTCATGACCAGAGGCCCTTATACGATTCGAGGTTATTACCAAGCTCCAGAACATAACCAACGCTCATTCACCGACCAAGGCTTCTATATCACAGGTGACAGAGTGCGTAGGACGGCTGAGGGCAATATTATCGTCACGGGACGAGAGAAAGATCAGATCAATCGTGGTGGTGAAAAAATCGCAGCCGAAGAGGTTGAAAACCTGCTACTTCAACATCAGGATGTTCATGATGTGGCTTTGGTTGCTATTGCTGATGAGTTTCTTGGTGAACGCAGTTGCGCCATTGTCGTTCCAGATAACGGTAAAACGCTCAAACCCATTACTCTCAAACGATTTTTACACGCTCAAGGATTAGCAGAATTTAAGATCCCTGATCACATCCATTTCGTCGATGAATTACCCAAAACCCCCGTGGGCAAAGTCAACAAAAAATGGTTAAGAACGCAATACTCTCACTAATCATGGCAATACAGGCGCTCAAATAACTTAAAGATGAAAAAGCCGATATCGTCGATATCGGCTTTTACTAGGCGATGCGTTCTCTTTCCCTATTCTAGTGGTCCAGTATACTCAAACTGGTTGCTCTTCAGTGGAACGCGTGTCCGTTACTTGATGTGACGACTGAGCAACAACACTAGGCTCCATCACATGCCACCACTCTCTTAAGGTTGAATATTTAATCATCTCTGAAAAGGCGCACTCTATGCCCATCTTGCGCCATGATTCAAATAAGGTAACCGCGCGGATAGAATCTAAGCCAAGAAAAGTGAGCTTCTCATCTACATCCACTTCATCTAAATCGAGATCCAATAGCTCAGCCACTTGCTGACGCATCTGTTCAAGGCTCAATAAACCGGTTTCTTGACTGTGGATCATTTGTGGTTTTAATGCCTCAAGCGAAGTCACGCAACCAACATGCTCCGTGATGTATTTCAACGTATGATGATGATCTTCCAAAGAGAAATCAGCCACAGCATCACCGACCACAAAAGGCTGTATATCCAACATAAAAGCATCTAACGCCGTAGATAAGATACCTATATGTGCATAGACACCCACAATGATCAACTGGTCACGCTGTGTCTCTTTCATCCACTCCAACAGCGGCGTTTTCTTAAACGCGCTATAACGCCATTTGGTGTATTGGATATCCCCGTCTTCAGGTGAAAGCTCAGACACAATCTCAGTATCTTTTGTCAGCCCTGTTCCCCAAAAATCAGTCAGTAGCGCTCTCTCTACTGGGTCTTGGTTAGGGGGTTGAGCTGTGTACACCACGGGGATATTGGCCTGACGAGCCAGTGATTTCAGCTCTGAAATATTCGCTAATAACTCAGGAACGGGTGCCTGAGAATGATCAAAAAAGTTGATAAAGTACTTTTGCATATCGTGAATGAGCAGTACTGCTCTATCCGCTTGGACATGCCAGTGAACTTTATTTTTCGGAAATGTTTCAGCCAGCGGAATGGAGTAGCTGGCTATTTTGGGAATCGCCATAAATATAATCCTTGTTAAAAGAGGCTTTTCTCGTTCGTGATGCCTTAAAGCCAATAACGACTTCAGAAATAAGAGGCTCGTATTCGTCGACAATCGCCACCCAAATGGTAACAATTATCATTTCATTAATACTAAAGCAGTCTACGCATAAAAATCAATTGTTAATGAGATTAATTCTCAATTATATGCATAACGTACCGCTCTCGACTCACGGCAACACAACAAGAGCCCACCACAAAACGAATAGCTAATTCATCGTTTGCGCCGCAGGTTGGGAAGTGACCTCATCTGAGGAGACGTAAGGTTCTGAGCTTGTGTTAACGATAAGCGCTGGATCAAACAGAGTCGCTTGGCGTAATGAGCGAAATGCCATCACCATCAACGCACCAATTCCCGTTGCACCCAAACCAAAAGTGAGGATCGACATCGTTGGTGCTAGCACTTTACCCAACGCCCCTAAACCGAGTGCTCCAATCGAGTCTCCCGATACATCTTGCGCCGTCCATAGGCTACTTACGCGGCCTAGCAGGTGATCTGGAGTGTGTCCTTGTACGATCGAATATTGAATCAGAGAAGCGACCGAACCCAAATAACCATAGCCAACTAAGATGAGAGCAAACCACCAAAAATTATTCACAAGCCCCATAGCCACAATCGCTAAAAATGAGCCTAGCGTCGCGTAGATTAAGACCATTCCTGGCTTTTGCGACTGTTTTACCCAACCTGAAGTCAGTGCGCCACACATCGCCCCCAACGGAATGGCCGAATACATCACACCTGCGTTAGCGGCGGTGCCCTGAAATGAGACTAAAGCTAACGCAGGGAACATCACTCTAATCGCAGTTGCTAATGTTTCGAGTGTGCCAAACAGCACCACACAACCAACCACTTTGTTTGAAAATAGAAATTGAACACCTTCATACAGTGATTGAAATGGATTCTCTGGCGTATGATGTTGCGGTTTCATCGAAGGTAATCTAAACAGTGGGATCAGCGTACAAAGCGTTCCAACAGAAGCCGCAATATAGTTCCAACTGACATCACCGACAGTGATCAGTAAGCCGCCAATCGCTGGCGAAAGAACCATACCTAATCGAACCGTTAACATGCTCAATGCGGCAGCTTCAGGTAATTTTTGTCGCCCAACAATGGTCGGTAAAGCAGCCATCAAGGCCGTCATACCCATAGCGCCAAAAAAACCATCCCATACCGAGAGTATATAGAGAGCCGCTAAGGAGGATTGCGCGACTATGCTATTGAATGCTAATGCCGCAAACCCAATGCCACAGGTCGCGCGCGCAAACAAAATCAATCGACGGCGATCGTACTTATCGGCCAGTACGCCTCCAAGCAGCAGGCCAACAAACATCCCGATACCATCCAATGCCATGATAAGACCTACCTGCAAGGTCGAACCGGTCATTTGATGTATCTGTATCGGCACTGCGACCGTCATCATGCCAAGAGCAAGCACTGACATCATGCGGGCCATAAAGACCATTCGGAAATGTGGGTTGTCTTTTAGTAGGCTAAAATCTAAAAATATATTCTTTATATTCATACTATTATCTATTCAAACCAGAATGTAATGCTTTCAAAACATCGCGAAGATTAAGACGAAACCAGCCTTGATAAGCACTGGTTTCGTCAATGGTGGTTTTTGTTATTTTTTCAGTGCAGCCTTCGACTCCAGCAGCGTATTTAAACATTCGCCAATCTGGCGTACATTTTCTGGGGCCAAGATATCTTCATGTGAACAATCAAACTGATGCTTAATCAACTGGCCGACAAAAGATTGCCAATGAGCATCAATATCATAACCATCTGGCACCGTACGTTGCGCCACGAAAAGGTGGGCCGGACCTTGATAATCAGACGTTTGTGCCTGTGCAAGTAGACGTACCGCATCTTCATAGTTAGCGGTAATCTCATTGAACATCGCCAAACGTTGCTCATCTAATTCAATATCGGTTAGCTCATTGATGGCCAGAAACTGCTCTTTTTCACGCTCAATTTCGTACTGCTCTTCTTCATCCATCGGGCCATCCCAGTTCTGACCTTCCGGTGGATAGGTATCCAATAACCCTAAAAAGTGCACCTCTTCACCCTGCTGTTGAAGCTTCGCGGCCAATTTTTGTGCCACAATTCCGCCAAATGAATAGCCTAATAGATGGTAAGGTCCAAATGGCTGTACCTCTCTTAAGACGGGTAATAAACGATCACACACTTCTTCCATCGTTTCACTGGTCGCCATCGCTCCGCCGGGCCGAGGTGATTGCAAACCATGAATGGGATAATGTCCTGCCAGATATTTAGGTAGCCCTGTGTATTGCCAAGCAAAGCCAGAAGCAGAGTTGACGCAAAAAAGTGCTGGGCCACTTCCGGCACGGATAGGCAGCACTTCGCCAAAACCAGCTAAGGTGGGGTCGTTAAAAGCATCTTCATCTAGCAGCAAACTCGCCAGTTTCTCCACCGTAGGATTGACCATGATTTGACCAACCGTAACAGGTAGGTTTAGCGCTCTTCGAATATCTGCCGCTAGTTTCATCGCCAGCAGTGAATGCCCGCCGAGCGTAAAGAAGTCATCATCAGCAAACAGTGTTTCGACAGCCAATACTTGAGAAAATAGCGTCACCAATTGTGTTTCAAGGCCCGGATGAGCCTTGCGCCCTACCCGTACTGCGAGGTCATTTGGCCGCGGTAATGCTTTTTTATCTAGCTTACCGTTGGCGCTAAGCGGATAGTGATCCAGTAACACGATAGCCGCCGGAACCATATGGGCTGGTAAATGTTCGGAAAGTTCAGTGCGTAGCTTCTCGCCATTCGTTACGCTCATATCATGCGCGATGGCGTAACCGATAATTTGCCGTTCATCAGCGCCTAACATACCTGAATGAGTAGAGAGCGTCTGAGCACAGACCACCGCTTGTTTTACCGCAGGAAGTGCCTGTAATGCGCTTTCAATTTCACCCAGTTCCACACGCTGCCCGCGAATTTTTATCTGATCATCACTGCGTCCTAAATACTCAATCGAGCCACACGCTAACCAACGTACGACATCACCAGTGCGGTACATTCGCTCGCCACAAGTAAACGGATTGGCGATAAACCGATCTGCCGTTAACGCACTGCGATTAAAGTAACCGATGGCTAATTGCTCGCCAGCAAGATAGAGCTCGCCCGGCACACCGATTGGTACAGCTCTTAAAAAGCTATCGAGCACATAAACTTGGGTGTTCCATACCGGTAAACCAATCGGTGCACTACGGCCAACGCTTGCGTTTAATGCCTCGCCGTAAGCTGGATAATAAGTCACGTCAACCGCCGCTTCCGTCGGGCCATACAAGTTATGCAGCGGTGCATTAATTCTACGTGCGTACTGATGGCAGAGCTCTTTCGCAAGCGCTTCACCTGAGCAAAATACTTGCTTGAGGCTTGGTGCTACGGTGAAACCCGTTGGGTGAGTTGCTTCAATTGAGGCCATAAAAGCTGCCAGCATTGAGGGTACAAAGTGCATCGTGGTCACGTGATAATCGTCAATTATTTGCAATAACCATTCAGGGTCTTTATGCGCTTCAGCCGGAGCCATCACTAAGCTCGCCCCTTCCAGTAAGGGCCAGAAAAACTCCCACACGGAGACATCAAAACTGCACGGCGTTTTTTGCAATACCACATCCTCAGAGTTCAAGGGATATTGGTGCTGCATCCACTTCAATCGGTTGACAATCGCTTGATGAGAAACCAACACCCCTTTTGGGTTACCCGTTGAACCTGAAGTGTAAAGCAAGTAGGCCGCATTTGAGGGGGTAAGCCCATCTGCGCGGTTCTGCCGCTCTGCGCGCACGGGGGCTGGTAACTTATCCAACAACAATAGCGTCGCTAAATCTTCAAAACGTGAGGTGAATGAAGAGCAAGTGATGATCAGCGCAGGCTTAGCATCATTGATCATGTAGGCCAAGCGCTCATCCGGATAGCCAACATCCAACGGTAAAT
This sequence comes from Vibrio sp. V19_P1S1T109, assembly GCF_002241375.1. NCBI lineage: Bacteria > Pseudomonadati > Pseudomonadota > Gammaproteobacteria > Vibrionales > Vibrionaceae > Vibrio > Vibrio sp. V19_P1S1T109. The sequence goes on from NZ_NDIM01000005.1 coordinate 16,412, forward strand.
AAGCCGCACCACATTCGATAATACTGTAGATCGCCAAGCTCAAGGTTGCGCTGCGTGGCAAGGCAACAGCAACAATATCCCCGGCCTTAACACCTTGCTGAAGCAGCAAATCGGCAATAGCGGCCACCTGCTCAGCCAGTGCTTGATAGGTAAAACGGTGCTCACTATCAATTAAAGCCAACTGATGTGGAGAACGTTGTTGCTGCGTGATCATCAAATCACGCAGTGTCGTGCGTTCAACGGCGGTTTTGGTCTGGTTGACGCGTTGCTGCAATTCAATTTCGCCACTTAACCGCAGATCCCATTCAGCGAAAGGCTTATCACTCGAAACCATAAACTCATCCAGCATTTGCTCAAATCGTTGTACGATCTGTTTTGCTACGCCGACTCGGTCTCGATATTCAAACAGGATATGCAGTTGCTCTCCCGGTAAGACGAGAATGGTTAATGGATAATGGGTATAGCCACGATTGTGGATAGCCATTAATTTCGCGCCGCTAAAATCTTGCTGGTACCAACGGCTATGATCTGGATAGTTTTCGACCACCAGCAAAGTATCAAAGAGTGTTTTTCCACCCACCAGTTGCTGGATCTCACCCAAGCCAAGTTCATCGTGCTCCAATAATTGGATTTGGATCGCTTGGTGCGCTTTTAATTGTTCACTCAAACTAAGGTGAGGTTGCAGTGTCACACGGACAGGCACGGTATTACTGAATAACCCTATCTGTTCATCAATACCGGCAATACGACTAAACCGACCAGAGATTGGCGTACCAAAAACCACCTCTTCACGGCCCGTCATGCTGGCGAGAATACTCGCCCAAAGGCCTTGCATTAAGGTGCTCATGGTTAAGCCATGATGTCGTAAACATTGATTTAACTGATCCGTTTTATGCTTTGATAGCCATAACTGATGCTCGTTAACTTCCTCGCTAAGCGGAATATCATCAAAAGCCATACTCGGCTGGACATCAGCTAATACTTTGCACCAAAGCTCGGTCGCAACGGTTTTATCACGCTGCGTTAGCTGGCTCACAACATGAGCATAGCCGACGGTTACCGGAGGTAAATTCGAGACCCCTTGGGCGTATGCACTGAGAAAGTCATTCAATAAAATCGGCGTTGACCAGCCATCGACCACCAGATGATGTGCTGAAAGGAGCAGTGTGCTTTGCTGATCACCATGAAAAATCAACTGGGCCTGCAACAGGCTGTGGGTAGGATCGTTAAGGTCAAACTGGCGGCTTAGCTCTTGCTTCTCTAACTGATCAATCAACGCGCTTTGCTCATCACCACTCATGTTTGTTATGTCATAACGTGTCAGTGGCCAACTTGGATTAACCTGCGTCATCACCTGTACGGTACGCCCCAATATCGAACTATCAAATCGAGCGAGCAACTGCGGATGACGCCTAATCACCGCATTAAGCGCTTCGCTCACGCGATGCTCAGACAGTTGACCTTGGAAAGTAAGACGCGTGGTGGAGTTATAACTGCTATTTTTATCCCCTAATTGAGATTGGAACAGTAATCCTTCTTGTAAAGGCAATGCTGGCAGTACATCCGCTAACTTGCCATAGTGGTGTTGCAATAGGCTCGCTTGTCGCAGTGTGATTCCCGGCTCGGTATAGTCAGCAGGCACAGAGAGGTCCAACTCAGCACTATCGCCAACTTGTAGTGCTTGCTGTATTTTCAGCAGCTCACTTTCAATCTGTTGGCTCAGCGACACCATTTCCTGTTGGCTGAATAGATGAGCATTCCAAGACCAGTTGAGCACCAATCGCGGCGTTGCCGATTCTTCGACGAAAATATTTAGCTCTAAGGGATGCTGCAAAGCCCGTTCACTGTTTAAGGTGACGGCAAATGTATCGGCAAACTGCCCACTATATTGCTGTGGTGACCACTGACCATCGCTGCTTTGGAAACGGCCAAGGTAATTAAACAGCAATGACGGTTGGCGTGTATTCGCCAACGTGCGTAACTCATCTCGATACGGATTATCAAGATAGCGCAGCACCATATAACCTAGCCCTTTATCTTTCACACTGCGCTTACTTTGCTTCACTTCACGTAACCGCTCGCGGTAATCACCCTGCTTTGGCACGCTAATGATCAACGGATATTCGGTGGTAAACCACCCTAGGGTTTGATTGAGATCGATCTCCTCTTTACACTCTTCACGGCCATGAGATTCGACGTTCACTTTAATCTCTTCACACCCATAAAGTCCTGCGATCGCCCCCGTGACCGCGGCTAATAGCATCTCTTCAATATCGAGATTCATCTGGTGTGTGGGTAATTCCAATAACGGCTGCGTAACGGCATGAGAGAGTGGCGTACGCCAATGCGTCATGCATATTTTATCGACAGGATCCTTGATGGGAGCAACAGCACGCTGTGCCTGCGCTCGCCAAAATGGCATTTGCGCAGCAGCGACCGCTAAATGTTGATACAGCGCTTTTGACCAACAATGGATACCAGTAACCTCCTCAGAAATCACCGCCACTTCACCTGTGACTTGTGCTTGAGTTAATGCCTGCAACTGCGGAAGCAATATTCGCCAAGAGACACCATCGATAAGGAAATGGTGAGCAAGGATCATGAGACTTTTACGCCCACTGCGCTCCGTTATCATCACCAAGCGTAATAGCTGACCCGATGATATTGACATCGACTGACTGCGCTGGCTAAACAGACTGTCCAACACGGGGCCATCTAGCCTCTCAACCGAAACCGATTCAACCCAGTTTTTTACATCAAGATTTTGCAGCGCCTCAATATGGTATTGCTGCTCTTTTTGGACCAAGCGACACACGGAATGGTTGGCGACCAGTTGCACTAAACTGGCTTGCAAGTGCGCTAATTGGGTTTCGCTTTCCACCTCAACAAGCACACTTTGCACATAACTGGTTGTATTAGAAAATGTCTCCTCAAACCATTGCCACATAGGCAGAGGCCGAATAATGCCTTCTTGTTTCTCGCGCTGTTGTTGCTGTAGTGGCACCATTTGGCCCGCCATCATACCCAGTTGACGGGCTGCAAAAATAGCTTTGGGTCGTAGATCATAGCCCGCCGTTCGCAATCGCGTCCCAAGGCTCATTGCCGAAATACTGTCCCCGCCTAGGTTAAAGAAGTCATCTGACATTCCTACGTCACTGACACCAAGTAGCTCGGTGATCGCATCACATAACAGCTGCTCTGGTTGGGTTATTGGGGCCACGCGTTCGCTACGCGTGCCTGCCGAGTACTTAGGGAGCGCTTTTCTATCGATTTTCCCATTCACATTCAAAGAGAAAGCATCCAAGATCATCACATTGGCTGGCTGCATATAGTCAGGCAGCGCCTGTGCGATAAGACTTTGCAGTCTTTGCTCTGTGAACACGGGTTGAACTGACTCACCCTGAGCCCCTTTCTCTAAAGTACAGTAAGCCAATAAACGATGAGTATCGCCAACAGGCTCTGCCACGACTACCGTCGTATTAACACCATCAATCGCATTAATAGCACTTTCTACATCGCCCAATTCAATACGAAAACCGCGAATTTTGATTTGGTGATCACACCGGCCAACAAAATCCAGTAACCCATTGTCTCGCCACTTCACCAAATCACCAGTGCGGTACATTATCTTGCCATACGCAAAGGGGTTCGCCACAAAACGTTCTGCTGTCATACTTGGCTGGTTGAGGTAGCCCTTTGCTAACCCCGCACCCGATAAATAAAGCTCACCCACCTCACCAATAGCGACAGGCTCTAAATTTTCATCAAGCACGTAAACACAAGCACCGGCAATCGGTCGACCAATGACAGGCGATGCATCTGCATCAAGCGAAGCGCTGATCGCATCAACCGTAAATTCTGTTGGTCCATAAAAGTTTTCCACCAGCAGTTCGGGAAACTCACTCACACGGGACCAAAGCTTTTGTGGTATGGCTTCACTACCAATCAAAACTAACGTCGGCACGTGAGCGCTCGTCATTAATCCACTATCGAGCATTTGATCAAACAGTAAAGGCGGTAAATCAAGAGCATCGATATTATCTTCAGCAACACACTGGACCAGTTCGTAGGCGTCTTTCCGTTGTTCATCGTCATACAAATACATAGTATGGCCAGACAACATCCAGAGTACTTGCTCCCAAGAAGCATCGAAGGAGAATGACGTCGTATGCGCTGCACGAACAGTAATAGCTTGTTCTGGTAACTGACGACGTGTCGCCAGTTTTCTGATGGCCGCAGAAAAAATCGAACCTTGATGGGAGCGCAGTAAATTCAACAGCGCTCCATGTGTGTTCATGACCCCTTTCGGGTGACCAGTCGAACCTGAAGTAAAGATGATATAAGCCACGTCGCTGTGACTGATCGTAGGTTTGGGTTGTGGCGCTGTGTGAATGCGAGCCAATTCAGGAAGAGCAATAAACCTAGGGACGTAGCTTATCGATGAATAAGCCATGTTTTGCTCATCCTCCTCCACAACTAAGCACCAAGGACGTGCTTGTTCAACAATCGATTCAATACGTTCTATGGGATAGTCAAGATCGATAGGCAGGTAAATCGCACCCGCTCGCAAAATAGCTAGCATAGTCACGACGCTTTCAGGCCCACGTCGTAACGCGACACCTGCAATATCGCCTTGGCGCAAGCCCGCGGTAATCAGTTGATCCGCTCGAGTTTCAATAAGGTGATTGAAGGCATCAAATGTCCAACGCTGCTGTTTAAACACCAAGGCATCTTCGTTTGGCTTGCTCTCAACAGTCTGCTGCCATACATCCAGCACGGTTTGCTCTGTTCCATGTTCATGTTGTGGCCCCACCGACCACAAAGCAATCTGCTGCTTCTCGCTCGGCGGGATTAACTCTACCAAATCAAGTGGCTGTGTTGGATGGTTGGCAATCTGCTCTACCATCGCAACGAAACGAGCGGCATGAAGTTCTAATGACTCTTGGCTATATTTGGTGCTGTTGACCGTGATATTAACACTCAATGTCTGACCATCGAGCACTGGCGAAAATTCAATCTCATCAATCGGACCTGCCGAGAGGATATGTGTCTCAGTCACTACGCCAGATAAATTCAGTGCAGCTTCAAAGGGTTTAAAGTTGAGTATCGGGCCATAGAGCGGCTGGCCTACTAATCCCAGATCGCGTTGGATCTGCTCAGCGTCATACATCTGGTGGCGACGAACTTGGCGGATGGTTTTATTCATCTCTCGCGCCACATCAATAATGCTCATTTGTGGATGAAGTGACAGCGCCACCGGCAGTACATTCACTACCGCACCAGCGGCACAAGTGGCGGCATTGCCCATTCGGCGCATAAAGGGGACACCCACACACACTTGCTCTTGCCCAGAATGTAAATGGAGATAAGCAAATACCATCGCCATCGCAAGCTCGGCGGGTAACAACTGTGGACTATAGCGAGTTAACCACTCTCCACCGATTAATGGCACGGTGTGAGTGATCGTGCTCGAGGATGTATTGGCTGCACTACCTGTGGTGAGCGAAATAACATTGGGTAAATGAGCCGCTTGCGTTTGCCAAAAGTCGTACGCCTGCTGGCGCGCTGCTGAGTCTAAAAATTGCTGATATTCTTGAATTACATTACTAAAAGCGCTGAACTCTTGAGGTTTCGCAGCGCCAATCCGCCAATGGTTATAAAGTTGGCAGATGTATTGACTGATGGCATTCACACTGAACCCATCCACATCAATATGATGGTAACGTTGATACCAAAACCATTGCGGTGCATTGCTTGAACCAACATCAATTAAACAGTGTCGGAAACGCCTCTTTCTTGATGAAATGTCCAACCGCTGCGCAAGATCGTGCTTCATCCACTCCCGAGCCGACTCTTCTGGCAAGGCGGCTTGTGAAAAGTCGAGAATCTCAAGCCATTGCCCTTCTTCATCCGCTGGATAAAACTGCTGCCTCACGCTGCCATCGCTCTCTAGATAATGGCAGTGGAGGGAATCAACGCCTTGCAAGCCGATGGCTACCGCGTTTGAAAATAACTCAATATCGATTTGACCTTGAATCACCACGTAGTGGGCAACATTAAATTGCTCTGGATTGGGCATCATCTGCTCGGCAAACCAAATACCTTGCTGTGTGCCGATAAGAGGCCACTGATCCTCTTGCACTGATGAGTTGTACATCTCTTTATTCCTAACAAAAGTCATTGCCTATGTCCCTTTTTGTTACCCCGCTTAACAAGCATGAATGAACAGCGCCGCTATTGCAGGAGTCAAAACTCGTTTGGTTTAAGCTCGAATATCTAACCACTGAGCTTCGATGTGGTTGCAACACTCTTGTTTTGACCTCGGTCCAAGGATGGCTTGCCAACCAGCGGGAATGGCTTTGAATTCTGGCCATAAACTGTATTGATTATGCGAATTGATCAGCACTAAAAATTGATGCTTAGATTCATCAAAAGGGTTGGTGTATTTTTCTGACATATTTCTCTCTACCGCTGAAAATTAAAGATAAGGTTCTAAAACATATGACAAGCCATCGATGATCCCGCCGCGCCAACAGAGTCGGTCATGACCGCCGTCAAACAGACGAAATTGAATCCGATGCTGTTGTGAAGCCAACTGTTGGTATAGATCTCGACTTAAATCGATCATGATGTCTTCACCGCTACCCACTTCGAGGAAAAGCGCAAGACGTGAATTGGCACCTAAACCTTGATGTACCTCTTGGCTCATTTTGCTTAATCGCGAGTCGCTTTTCGGTGGACAATATTCACTGGGGGGTTTAACGATCGAGAAATCGGGCCACCAAAATGAACCCGATTGACAAACCACAGAACCGAATCGCTGCGGCCAGTGTAATGCTGCGTACATTGCCGCTAAGCCTCCTAAACTCTGGCCTACGATCACCGTTTGGTCTGCATCGCGGGTTACTCTGACGCGCTCGTTAATCGAGGGGAGTAACTCCTCCATCACGGCTTGCCAAAACAGCGGATTACAGCTGAGATCATCACTGCGTTGTTGAGCGCTAATTTCATCAATCAACACATAGAGCGCCGCTGGAAGCTTTCCACTGTGGGTCGCCTGTGAAAGAGCCTCATAAACCGGCATCGATTGAGACCAAAAACGGCCATCCAGCATCAACACCAAAGGTAACGGCTCAGTGGTGGGTCTTTGCGCGGTCGAATAAAGCCAAATCTCACGCGATGTACCGAGCAAAGTGCTGCTCCAAGTAAAGGTCGAATCAGCACTTTTGAAGCACTGACCTTGCGCTGAATCGAAACCGAGCCACTCTGTTTGCGTAAGCGCTTTAGGCATATGACAAGGTGTTTTCGCGCGCCCCCACTCGCATTTTGACAAATCATTTTGAGCCAGTGGATCAGCGCAACTCAGTGGAAAAATGGAGCGTAGCCATTGCCGATGTTGGTGGCGCATTGCATCGTATGAACCTTGGTAACTCGGCTGCACTAACGCTTCTGGGACAGGAATAAAAGAATACCCTCCTCGCCAACTCAGTTTGACGCTATCGATATAAAACCACACATCGGTATTATCGATATGAGTAAACTTCGCCATCGAAAAACTGTGATGATCGGTGACACCATTAATATCAACGTAGATCGCTTGATTTGCGGCCACACTCGGCTTCGGCTCACGCCATAAAAAAAGAACCTTTGCATATTCGCCATTTATTTCAATCACATAAGGCATGCCGATCGATTGCACATGTGCCCACCAAGGCTCGTCACCAATAGAGCCGCCCTCTTGAATAAAACGGGCCAACACCCCATTGAGCTCAGCCCTCTCTTGTGAGCTCTCCTGATTAACAACCATTACTAAAACCACCCCATATCAAGCCTAGTATTTTTGAAACATAGAAACTAAGTAGCATAAAACCGCATTGATGATATTGCAAATAATAACAATTATCATTAACATTACAACTAGCAACAGTTGATTCAATAATGGTTGCAGCAACATCATTTTTTCTATTAAGGAACTTTTAGGTCATGAAGCCCATGGATATGAATAACGGTAAGGCAGTCAGAAATATCAATAAGACTCAACTCGCCACACTGATTGGCATCCTCTGCGTGAGTACTAGCGCAAATGTTGTCGCGGAACAGCTCGAAAAAAAAGAGCCACAGAAAAAGCAAGATACTGTGGTTGTGGTGGGTGAGAAATTGGGAGGAACACTGGCCGAAAACACCAGTTCGCTCACCCTATTCACCGATGAAGTGGATGATGGTGAAAGCCGAGATTACTACGATCTGCTCGACCGCGTACCAAACGTACTCAATGCACCTTCGGGCATTCCACACATTCGTGGGGTCGATGGACGTGGCCCTGGCGAAGGTTTTCTTACCTTCATGACAGGCGCAACACCTCGCGTCAATACAACGGTAGACGGCGTCTCTGAATCTTGGTCTGGAGAAGCGTTTGGCAAAGCTGGACTGTGGGATACAGAACAAGTGGAAGTCTATAAAGGGCCACAATCCACCAACCAAGGCCGCAATAGTATTGCCGGTGCGGTTGTGATCAAAACTAAGGATCCAACGTTCCACCGTGAGGGTAAAGTTCGCGCTGGTTATGAAAATGAAGACAGTAAATATCATCTCGCAGGGGTCGTGTCGGCACCTCTGGTTGAAGATACTTTAGCGTTTCGTCTTGCCGCCGAAGGTACCAAAGGCAATACCCCTATCGATTACTCTCTGCCTAACGGCGATCAGTACCCTTGGGATCCTTCCGAGCTCGAATCCTATAATGTCCGTGGTAAATTATTGTGGAAACCCCAAGGAAATGACAAGCTAACAGCCAAGCTAACGGTTGGTAGCCGTAATGAAGAGGGGCAATATACCAACTTCGTTACCAAGCCGGGCACACTTGAACTGCATAGCAAAAGTGGCACGCGTCGCCAAGAAACCAAAAGCTGGAATATCAACCTAGACGTCAATTATGTGATTAATGATGAACTGACAACGGATATTTTAGTCGCCCATCGTAACTACACCACCAAGTTCAAAGCTTATCCTGATACTAATTGGTATGGTGATGTGGATGAAGATAACTACACCGCAGAAGCAAAGCTTACATATCAATCACTTGATGAAAGGTACAATGCGATTCTAGGCCTAGCCAGCTTCTTCAAAGATCAATACACCGAAACAGATTCATTAAAACGTAAAGATGAAGTTTTAACCAACTCAATCTACTTTGACTCAAGAATTCGTTTGGATAATCGCTGGCAGCTATTATTAGGTGCACGTTATGAAAGAGATGAACTGAAGCGAGATTTCGATCACGCTACCCTACCACTCGATTTTAAAGCCGATGAAGATGACGGCATCCTATTGCCTAAGATTGGTCTATTACTTGATGTCTCAGATCACTCCACCCTCGGTCTTACGGCCCGTAAAGGCTACAATGCTGGTGGATTAGGCTATAACGAGTACAAAGAAGAAGTTTTTGTTTTTGAACAAGAAAAAGTCTGGAGCTACGAGCTAAGTTCTCGTTCAAGCTTCCTGGATGACAAGCTGGATCTTACTGCTAACCTGTTCTACAACGACTACAAAAATTATCAAACTTCGGTCTCTGGTGACAGCGGAAAACGCTTCGATACCTATATCACCAATATACCGAAAGGGAAAACTTACGGTACGGAAGTTGAAGCCTCTTACTGGTTTGATTCTGGGCTCGACCTGTTTGCGTTTGTCGGTCTTCTTAAAACAGACATCAGCGAAGGACCAACCGGTACCTCTACCAATCTCTCAGGCAATGAGTTCAGTTACGCTCCTAAACTGTCTGCAGGTGCGGGCTTTACTCAACACTTAGATTCTGGTCTATTTTTTGGTGCTCGTGTTAACCACGTTTCCGATTACTATACCGATTTAGCCAACACAGAGAGTAAAACGGCTGGCGATTACACCGTGTTCAATCTGAATGCAGGTTACACTCTCAACGATTTGACGATTCGCGCTTACGTGAAAAACGTCACTGATGAAGAGTACGTGATTCGCCAGAAAAGTGATCTCTACGAAGTCGGCGGTCCACGCACCTTTGGCATAGTCGCTGATTACCAGTTCTAGTTAGTCACTCTGACTCACTCTCCTAGACATCAACACTTAGTTTTTGACTGGGGGAGTGATTTTTCACTCAATCTTAGATAAACGTCACCACGCAGGCGACGCATCGAACAAGTTCACTCACTCGATAGGTAAAATAGGCATGCTCATCATTCCAAACTGGCCATCTTCCATCCAATACCACCAGCTTGAAGTGAAGTATCTACCTGAATACAAAAATAAACTTGAAGAGCAAGGGATCTCCCTTCCCTCTTCTTTAAACCAAGCCGTGCTAAAGCGCCATTGTGAATTTTTAGCTGGCAGGATGTGTGCAAAACACTGCCTAACCAAACTGGATCAATCACAGTCGCTAACGTTAGAGATTGGCAAGGGGAACCAAGCGGTTTGGCCGCAAAATATCGTAGGCTCAATATCCCATTGCCATGGCTACGCTATCGCAGCCGCCACTCACCAGACTCAAGCGTGTGCCGCTCTTGGTATTGATATTGAACAACTCATACGAGATGAATGGCTCAGTGATATTCGCCAGCAAGTCATGACACCCGCAGAGCACATTTTTGCTCATCACTTTGCCCAATTAGCGAGCTTTATTACGCTGATTTTTTCCGCGAAGGAATCGATTTATAAAGCCATTTATCCATGGGTTGAACAGGTTCTTGATTTTCACGTGGTAGAACTGATCCATGTTGACAAACACGCCAAACGACTCATTTTTCAGATTCACACTGATCTTCATCCTTTTTTAAATCCATCATACACAATCAGCGTTGGTTACCACTGGCCTGACAGTGAGTATGTACTGACTTGGTGTTATTTAAGTCAAGCCCATTTTTCGACACATAAAAAATAGCCGGCTGACACTGCTTTATAACGCTCCATATCAACCTAATACTGGCGTAGCAGCGTACAAAATTCCGTCAAAGGTATAAAACCTTATCTTTCCTTGGTTGTTATTCGCTTGGCAAAGCACGATAATCACCAGATCGGAACTTAAGACTTATATAACTATGACCGAATATTTTTTGTTATTAATCGGCACTGTACTGGTCAATAACTTTGTACTGGTAAAGTTTCTAGGGCTATGTCCTTTCATGGGCGTATCAAAAAAACTAGAAACCGCAATAGGGATGGGGTTAGCGACGACTTTCGTGCTAACTCTAGCGTCAGTGTGTGCGTATTTAGTAGAAAGCTATGTCCTTAAACCATTAGGTATTGAGTACTTACGCACCATGAGCTTTATTTTAGTGATCGCCGTGGTGGTTCAATTCACCGAAATGGTGGTACACAAAACCAGCCCAACGTTATATCGCCTGCTCGGGATTTTCCTTCCTCTTATCACCACCAACTGTGCGGTACTTGGGGTTGCGCTTCTCAACATCAACGAAAATCATAACTTCATTCAATCCATTATTTATGGTTTTGGGGCCGCGGTTGGGTTCTCATTGGTATTGATTCTGTTTGCTTCCATGCGCGAACGCATCGGCGTAGCCGACGTACCAACGCCCTTCAAAGGCGCATCAATTGCTATGATAACCGCAGGTCTTATGTCACTCGCCTTCATGGGTTTTACAGGATTGGTGAAGTTGTAATATGAGCACAATACTCATCGCTATTCTTGCACTTGTCGCATTGGCCGCTGTGTTTGGCGCTATCTTAGGTTTTGCCTCTATTCGCTTTAAAGTAGAAGCCGATCCTATCGTCGATCAGATTGATGCGATTTTACCGCAGACACAATGCGGTCAATGTGGCTATCCGGGCTGTCGCCCTTATGCACAAGCCATTGCCAATGGCGATAAAATCAATAAATGCCCGCCCGGCGGCCAAGCAACCATTGAAAAATTGGCTGACTTAATGGGCGTTGAAGCCGAAGAGTCTGCACATGATCTTGATAATAAGGTCAAAACCGTTGCCTTCATTCATGAAGATATGTGCATCGGTTGTACAAAATGCATTCAAGCTTGTCCCGTAGATGCCATTGTTGGTGGAACTAAGGCTCTGCATACCGTGATCAAGTCAGAATGTACTGGCTGTGATCTATGTGTTGCCCCCTGTCCAACGGACTGTATTGAAATGATCCCGGTAGAAACTACGACCGATACTTGGAAGTGGCAAATGAACGCGATTCCTGTTGTTGATGTTACCGACTCTGCCTCACGTGCGCAGAAAAGCGTGAATTAAGGATTGGTATGTTGTCATTAATAGAACAAATCAAAGCTGGCACTCTCTGGAACTTCCCGGGAGGCATTCACCCGCCAGAAAATAAACAGCAATCAAATCAAACGGCACTGACTCATGCCGGTATACCGCCAGAAATTGTATTGCCACTCAAACAGCATATTGGCCGAGCCGGTGATTTACTGGTCAGCGTTGGCGATAAAGTACTCAAAGGCCAACCACTGACACAATACACCTCAACCTTCATGTTGCCTGTACACGCTTCAACCTCTGGCATCATTACCGCCATTGAACCGCGCACCACGGCGCACCCTTCTGGGTTAAGTGAAATGTGTATTGTCATCACGCCTGATCAGCAAGATGAGTGGATGGTACGCGCACCACTGGCTGATTATCGACAACACTCCCCAGAGCAATTGATTGAAGTCATTCGTCAAGCTGGCATCTCAGGGTTGGGCGGCGCCGGCTTTCCTACTGCAAAAAAAATGCAATCAGGCCTCGCTCATACTGATATTTTGATCATCAACGCCGCCGAATGTGAACCTTACATCACGGCCGATGATGTACTCATGCAGCACCATGCCGCAGAGATCATCGATGGGATCAGTATTGTAGAGCACATTCTTAAGCCCAAATTAACCATCATCGGTATTGAAGATAACAAACCTGAAGCAATTCAAGCGTTAGAAGCCGCCGCAATACATAAAGACATCGTGATCCGCGTGATCCCAACCAAATACCCTTCAGGTGGTGAAAAGCAGTTAATTAAATTGCTGACCAACCAAGAAGTGCCTGCGGGTAAAATTCCAGCCGATATTGGCTTGATGGTACAAAATGTTGGCTCTATCTACGCGATTAAACGCGCCGTCATGGATGGCGAACCCCTGATTAACCGCGTAGTCACCTTAACGGGCAATACGTTTAAACAGCCCCGGAATGTCTGGGTTTTATTAGGCACACCCGTACAATATTTACTCGAACAATTTGGCTATAAGGCAGATAAAAAATTACCGCGTCTTATCATGGGCGGCCCGATGATGGGGTTCACCCTGCCTCATTCACAAGTTCCGATCACCAAAACCACCAACTGCATTCTGGCACCCACTCGTAAAGAGATTGCCTCTTCACAACATGAAATGGCCTGCATTCGCTGTGGTCAGTGCGCGGAAGCCTGCCCGGCCTCCTTATTGCCTCAGCAACTGTTCTGGCACGCGAAAGCGGAAGAATATGATAAGTGTGAAGAACTAAACCTCAAAGATTGCATTGAGTGCGGGGCTTGTGCTTATGTTTGCCCCAGTGAAATTCCATTGGTGCAATACTATCGTCAAGCCAAGGCTGAGATAAAAACTCGCCAGCAAGAATCAGAAGCCGCTGAACGTGCCAGAGTACGTTTCGAAGAGAAAAAAGCACGTTTAGAACGCGATAAAGCCGATCGCGAGAATCGTTTCAAAAAAGCAGCCGATGAACGTCGTCAAGAGATAAAACACACAGGCGGCGACGATGCGATTGCAGCGGCCATTGCTCGCGTTCAAGCGCAAAAAGCACAAACAGAAAACAACCCAAGCACCGTAAAACCCGCCGTTGCTGCGGCTATTGCTCGCGCTAAAGCCAAGCAAGCCGAAGCACTGCAAGCAGGTCAAGTCGAGCCAGATAACGCTGAAATGGTTAAATTGCGCGAAGAGCGCAAACGTCAAGCTCGCGAGAAAAAAGCGCAGCAAACCAGTGCTGATGCGCCACCAGCAGAAACTGGTGATGATAAAAAAGCGGCAGTCGCGGCTGCCATTGCCCGAGCGAAAGCACGCAAGGCAGAGCAGCAAACGGCGCCGAGTGAACCCCAGCCAACGCTTGAACCTGCACCAACTCAACCTGAGGATGCAAAAAAAGCGGCAGTCGCTGCCGCCATTGCTCGCGCAAAAGCGCGCAAAGCAGAGCAACAAACGGCGCAGAGTGAACCCCAGCCAATGCTTGAACCTGTGCCTGCTCAACCTGAGGATGCCAAAAAAGCGGCAGTCGCTGCCGCCATTGCTCGCGCCAAAGCGCGCAAAGCCGAGCAGCAAACGGCGCCGAGTGAACCTCAACCAACGCTTGAACCTTCGCCTGCTCAACCTGAGGATGCCAAAAAAGCGGCAGTCGCTGCCGCCATTGCCCGCGCCAAAGCACGCAAAGCCGAGCAGCAAACGGCGCCGAGTGAGCCTCAACCAACGCTTGAACCTTCGCCTACTCAACCTGAGGATGCCAAAAAAGCGGCAGTCGCTGCCGCCATTGCTCGCGCAAAAGCGCGCAAAGCAGAACAGCAAACGGCACAAGCGAAAAACAATCATAATTCTGAGGAGAATAATTAGTGGCCTTTTTTATTGCCAGCTCCCCCCATGCACACAGCAAACGCAGCACATCAGAGCTGATGAAGTGGGTCGCCTTGTGCGCCTTACCGGGGCTTATCGCGCAAAGCTACTTCTTTGGTTGGGGTACTCTCATTCAACTGATGCTCGCTATCATCATCGCTTTGGCTTTTGAATCTGCCGTTATGCTACTGCGTAAGCGCTCACCACTGTTGGCAATCAAAGATTACAGCGCCGTGGTCACCGCTTGGCTTCTGGCCATTGCCATTCCTCCGATGTCCCCTTGGTGGGTTATCTTTATTGGCCTTATTTTTGCCATCATTATTGCAAAACACTTATACGGCGGACTAGGACAAAACCCATTCAACCCTGCCATGATTGCTTATGTGGTTTTGCTTATCTCTTTCCCTGTGCAGATGACCAGTTGGATTGCTCCAACGGAATTAGCCCCTGATCCAATCTCGTTTAGTGATGCATTTTCACTTATTTTCAGTGGCTTCAACGTAGAAGGTTTATCACTACAACAAATCCGAACGGGTATCGATGGTGTCACTATGGCCACCCCGCTGGACGCCGTAAAAACCGGATTACATAACGGTGCGACTCTGCATGAAGCGATGAGCCAGCCTCAATTTAGTGGGTTAGCTGGGCTTGGCTGGGAATGGGTTAACCTTGCCTATTTAGCTGGCGGCTTATTAATGATCAAACTACGTGTGATCAACTGGCATATCCCGATTGCGGTGCTGTGTGGTTTAGTAATGGCAAGTGCTTTCACTGCGCTTATTGAACCGGGAGCAACCGCCTCACCCTTGTTTCATTTGCTCTCGGGCGCGACTATGCTCGGCGCTTTTTTCATCGCAACCGATCCAGTCACCGCTTCCACAACCGTCAAAGGTCGCTTAATTTACGGCGCATTTATTGGCATGATGATTTTCATTATCCGCAGTTGGGGGGGCTTCCCTGACGGGGTAGCCTTCGCTGTATTACTTGCCAACATGTGTGTCCCACTGATTGATTACTACACTAAACCTCGAACCTACGGGCATTAAGGAGCGCTATGTTAACCGCCATTCGCAATAACGGTTTGATTCTCGCTATCTTCGCCTGTGCTTCAACAGGTGTGGTAGCGTTAACCCAATACCTAACAAAAGATCAGATCACCAAGCAAGAGCAGATTCAACTGCAATCGATTTTAAACCAAGTGATCCCGCACAGTTTGCACGACAACGAACTGTACAAATCCTGTACACTGGTGACTGACCCTGCACTTGGTACAGACCAACCTATGCACGCTTATATTGCCACACAAAACGGTGAACCGAGTGGACTGGCTATTGAAGCCATCGCACCTGATGGCTATAACGGCGCGATCAAGGTAATTATTGGCATCAAGCACGATGGCACCATCACAGGGACTCGCGTTCTGTCTCATCAAGAAACACCGGGGTTAGGTGACAAAATAGATTTACGCGTCACTGATTGGATATTGAGCTTTACTGGCAAGCAAGTCACTGAGCAAAATATCGAGACTTGGAAAGTGCGCAAAGATGGGGGACAATTTGATCAGTTTACTGGAGCGACGATTACGCCGCGAGCCGTCGTCAAAGCGGTGAAAAATACCGCTCAGTTTGTGAATCAACATCGAGAAGCACTATTAGCACAACCTTTTGACTGTAAAGGAGCCAGCAATGAGTGATCATAAGACACTGATTAAAAACGGGATGTGGAGCAACAACCCTGCGCTCGTTCAACAACTTGGACTGTGCCCTTTACTAGCGGTTTCTTCCACTGTCACGAATGCGCTAGGTTTAGGCGTTGCGACATTGCTGGTTCTCGTCTGTTCAAATGTCACCATCTCATTAGTACGAGATTATGTCCCCAAAGAAGTCCGTATTCCTGTGTTTGTGATGATCATCGCCGCACTAGTAACTTGCGTACAACTGTTAATGAATGCCTACGCTTACGGCCTGTATCTATCGCTAGGGATCTTCATTCCTCTGATTGTGACCAACTGTATCATCATCGGTCGCGCCGAAGCATTTGCCTCAAAAAATGCAGTGTTGCCTTCAGCACAAGATGGATTTTGGATGGGCATGGGAATGACCACTATTCTGGTAATTTTGGGCGCACTGCGTGAAGTAATTGGCAATGGCACACTGTTTGATGGTGCTGATTTATTACTGGGTCATTGGGCAACCATTTTACGCATTGAGGTCTTCCATTTTGACAACAGCTTCTTGCTTGCGCTCTTGCCGCCTGGAGCGTTTATTGGTGTTGGCTTTTTGATTGCAGCTAAAAATATCATCGATAAAAATCTGGCTGCTCGCCAACCTAAAGAACAAAAGCCCGTCATAGAACGAGCACGCGTCACTAACGCTTAGCGAAATCATAAGGAAGTTTTCCAAACGATGAATAATGTCAAACGAGTCGAGATCCTCGAGCGCTTACGGGCCAATAACCCGAAGCCAGAAACCGAGCTTAAATGGAGCACACCGTTTGAGTTACTGATCTCAGTACTGCTTTCCGCTCAAGCGACTGACGTCAGCGTTAATAAGGCCACTGACAAACTTTACCCTATTGCTAATACGCCACAAGCCATCTTTGATCTTGGCGTTGATGGGCTAAAGCAATACATCAAAACCATTGGTTTATTCAATTCCAAAGCAGAAAACGTCATAAAAACTTGCCGTATATTATTGGATCAATACGCAGGAGAAGTGCCAGAGAGCCGTGAAGCATTAGAATCGCTGCCCGGCGTTGGCAGAAAAACGGCCAATGTGGTATTGAACACCGCTTTCGGATGGCCAACCATCGCCGTTGACACGCATATTTTCCGTGTTTCAAATAGAACCAAGTTTGCGGTGGGTAAAAACGTTGATGAAGTGGAACAAAAGCTGCTCAAAGTCGTCCCTAAAGAATTCAAAGTTGATGTTCATCATTGGTTGATCTTACATGGTCGCTACACCTGTGTCGCAAGAAAGCCGCGTTGTGGCAGTTGTATCATTGAAGATCTTTGCGAATTCTCTGATAAAACTGACCTATAAAATTTAACCAGATCCCCAAAAGACTCAACTCTGCAAGTAGGCAGTAAGTAAACGAATTCCTTTGAACATAGATAAACTCTGTGATTGGAGTGGGTGAACGTAAGCCAACATCATCGCCACAGTGGTCGGGTGGAGATAGATATTTCATCAGAAAGTTAGGAGCTCAACATGTCAAATAGTCGTATTTTGCACACCATGCTACGCGTAGGCGATTTAGAAAAATCGATCGCGTTTTACACCAAGGTCATGGGTATGCAACTGCTTCGTACTAATGAAAATACAGAATACAAATACACATTGGCATTTCTGGGTTATGGCGATGAATCTCAGGGTGCGGTGATCGAACTGACCTATAACTGGGGCACCACAAGCTATGACCTAGGTAATGCTTTTGGCCACATCGCCATTGGTGTTGAAGATTTGTATACCACCTGTGACGCGATTAAAGCGGCTGGAGGTAATGTGACCCGTGAAGCTGGCCCAGTAAAAGGTGGCACCACGCATATCGCTTTTGTGAAAGATCCTGATGGTTACATGATTGAACTTATCCAAAACAAACAAGCATCAGCAGGTTTAGAAGGATAAGTCTCTTTGCGGCATCGGCTAGTTATATAAACTAGATGCGTAAGGTTTCCCGGATAACATCACAAAAAGCAGCCTTTGAAATGGGCTGCTTTTTTACTCTAACGTTATTAGATAATTGTTCGACCCAGTGAAATAACCACGCGACGGTTTTTATCTTTGCCAATGGGTGATGCGTTGTCGGCAATCGGCCTACGTTTACCATAGCCTTGCACTTGAATGCGATCCTCAGGTAACCCCAGTGATTTAAAGTAGTCTCTTAATACCTCAGCCCTACGCTCAGAAAGATCCTGACTCACTCCTCGACTATCAACAGAGTCGGTATAGGTAGAAACCAACACCAAATCAATATCTTGGTTATAGCGAATATAGTCAGCAATTTGCGCAAGCCGTTTTTGCGAAGCTTTATTGAGTTGCACATTATCGCGGTCGTAATGCAGAATCGTAAATGAGATATCTTCAAAACTGTACGTCAGCAAATTGCTCACACAATCGCTAAACACGTTGTACTTCTCTTGAAAAAGAACCGACGAGAGAGCCACTTCAATGCGCTGATCTCGGCTTTGCCAATCTTGGTAGCTAAAGGTTGGATAGCGTCCTTTTTCCAATTCACTGAGTAGGCTCCAAGCGGTTTGACCACCGATGTAACCATCGAACTGTTTGAAGAATTGCAAATTGGTAATACGGTCTGCACTCTCACCCGGACGCCAACTCGGTGGTAATGACACTAAACTTACATTGCGAGTTTCGCCCATTGGACGACGCATTTTGAGTTCGAAATCGAGGTTAATCTTCTTATTCGCACGTGAAGAGAATTCAGCGTCACCGTAATTGGGGATCGGATGGACCAAACGGCACTCTAAAGGGGTATTCGTCACCATCTGCCACGTAGACTGCTGTGGTGTTGCCACATAACGCTTATCCATCGCCATAGGGGCAAAGGATGTCAGTATGCTGGTCATCACAATAGTGGCAGTAACCCATTTATTCATAACGATTTTATTCTCCGAGCGATACTACAACGATGGCGGAAAATTGCCGCTTCGCTTTCTATTGACTAAGTTAATGCAAAAATCTAGCCACATCACCGCACTATCCAACGCATAGTGAAACCTGCATTTATTAACGTGTTTGGTTTTTATCGTAGAAAGAATCTGTAATAATGCCAGCCCTGTCACACAACCAAGAGCTAGCATGACTGAAGTAAATGAAGCATTGACACTGAAAAAGCGTTTCCGCGGTTATTTTCCTGTCGTCATCGACGTCGAAACAGCCGGTTTCAATGCAAAGACCGATGCACTATTAGAAATCTGCGCGATTACGTTGCGTATGGATGAACAAGGTGATCTGCACCCAGCATCGACGATTCACTTTCATGTTGAGCCTTTTGAAGGTGCCAACCTTGAAAAAGAGGCGCTTGAGTTTAATGGCATTCGTGACCCATTTAGCCCATTACGCGGTGCTGTCAGCGAAGCCGAAGCACTCAGAGAAATTTATAAGCTAGTCCGAAAAGAGCAACGCGACAATGACTGTAGCCGCGCGATCATGGTGGCGCACAATGCTACCTTTGACTTGAATTTCGTGATGGCAGCCAGTGAACGCTGCAAGCTAAAACGAGTCCCTTTCCACCCTTTTGCGACTTTTGATACCGCTGCGCTAAGTGGTTTAGCCTATGGGCAAACCGTTTTGGCCAAAGCGTGCAAATCCGCTGGGATGGAATTTGACAATAGAGAAGCGCATTCAGCGCTATACGATACGCAAAAAACGGCCGAACTTTTTTGCGGTATCGTCAACAAATGGAAGGCCCTTGGCGGATGGCCACTTGTTGAACCTTCAGAAAACAATAACAAGTAAACACAACTAACCGAGAAATATATGAATCCTGTAGTAATTTCTGTATGCATCATGCTGCTTCTTGCGCTGATGCGGGTCAATGTCGTCGTCGCACTGACATTTAGTGCGATCGTCGGTGGTTTAGTTGCAGGGATGAGTTTAAATGATGCTGTTTCTGCATTTGAAAGTGGCTTAGGCGGTGGTGCAACCATCGCACTAAGTTATGCGATGCTAGGCACCTTTGCCGTCGCGATTTCTAAATCTGGTATTACTGACTTACTGGCGCAAAACGTGATTAAGCGTATCCATGGCAAAGAGCATGGCGCGGCCACCACAGGTTTGAAGTATGCAGTTCTGGTCGCGCTGGTTCTAGTTACCATGTCATCGCAAAATATCATTCCTGTCCATATCGCCTTTATTCCGATTTTAATTCCACCGCTATTGGGCGTCTTTGCCAAGCTGAAGCTGGACCGTCGCCTAATTGCTTGCGTACTCACTTTTGGCCTTATCACGCCCTATATGGTCTTGCCTGTCGGCTTTGGTGGGATTTTCCTCAATAACATCTTGCTCAAGAATTTACGCGATAATGGCCTTGAAAACGTGACGGCAAGCCAAGTGCCGATAGCCATGCTGCTACCAGCCGCTGGGATGATTTTTGGCTTACTGGTCGCCATTTTCTTTACCTATCGTAAACCTCGCCAGTATCAAGAGACGGAACATACTGTCATTAATACCGAACCAAAAGCGATCAACAAAAAGCATATTTTGATTGCCGCACTCGGTATTATCACGGCACTTGCCGTGCAACTGTCCACAGGTTCAATGATCATCGGCGCACTGGCTGGTTTTATGGTCTTCACTTTTGGTGGGGTGATTGCGTGGAAAGAGACGCACGATGTGTTCACCAAAGGTGTACATATGATGGCCATGATTGGCTTTATTATGATTTCAGCGGCCGGATTTGCCGCCGTGATGAAAGCCACCGGTGGCGTTGAGTCGCTCGTCGAAGCCTTATCAGTAAGCATTGGTGACAATAAAGCTTTATCCGCTTTATTAATGCTGATCGTCGGTTTGTTGGTCACTATGGGCATTGGTTCATCCTTCTCAACGATTCCAATCATCGCAACCATTTACGTGCCCCTTGCCCTCGCCTTTGGCTTTTCGCCTATGGCGACCATTGCGCTAGTGGGTACCGCTGCTGCGTTGGGCGATGCAGGCTCTCCAGCGTCAGATTCCACCTTAGGGCCAACGTCAGGCCTAAATGCGGATGGCCAACACGAACATATTTGGGAAACGGTGGTTCCAACCTTCATCCATTATAATATTCCACTGATTGTGTTTGGCTGGATTGCGGCAATGATCCTTTAGTCAAACCCTGTTAACGAGCACAAAAAAGGCTTCCTAGATGGAAGCCTTTTTCTTTGCAGCCTATTTGGAGAGATGCGCTCGATTACGCGCCTTCGTTATGAATCTCCAGGTTGGCGAGATCTTGCTGGATTTCTCGAACCGTTTTTGCATCGTCGCTGCGCATCGATTCAAGAAAATCAAGATACTGCTGATCAATATCGCCCGTGACATATTCGCCGTTAAATACCGACGCTTCAAATTTTGCAATATCGCGGTTACCCATACCGACGGCATCCACTAAATCTTCCAGATTTTGGAAAATCAGAGCATCGGCACCAATTCGCTGCGCAATTTCATCGGCATCTCGACCATGAGCAATCAACTCGTTAGCACTTGGCATATCAATGCCATAGACGTTAGGGAAACGGATCTCAGGCGCGGCTGACACCATGTACACCTTGTTTGCACCAGAATCACGAGCCATCTCAATAATTTGCTCTGACGTAGTTCCACGCACTATCGAGTCATCCACTAGCAACACGTTTTTGCCCTTAAATTCAGAACGAATCGCATTGAGTTTACGTCGCACTGACTTTTTACGCTGTTGCTGGCCCGGCATAATAAATGTGCGGCCAACGTAGCGGTTTTTGACAAAACCCTGGCGATATGGAATATCAATCGCTTGTGCAATTTGCAATGCGATATCGCACGAAGTCTCAGGAATGGGGATCACGACATCAATATCTAAGTCAGCAAATTCGTTCTTGATGCGCTCACCCAGCTTTTTACCCATTTCTACACGCGCGCTGTAAACCGAAATTTTGTCGATAAACGAATCTGGACGGGCGAAGTAGACAAATTCAAAAATGCATGGGTTAAGTGTTGGATTATCGGCACATTGTTTAGTAAATAGCTGGCCATCAAAGGTCGCATACACCGCTTCTCCGGGGGCAAGGTCACGCACAAAATCAAAGCCGACAGCATCTAGCGCCACCGACTCAGAAGCGGCCATATATTCAGTACGGCCATCGACTTCACGTTTACCTAAGCAGATAGGACGAATACCATGCGGGTCACGAAACGCGATCATCCCATGCCCAATGATCATCGCGACAACAGCATAAGCACCGCGAATGGTGCGATGTACATTGGCGACAGCACGAAACACATCTTCTGCGGTTACATTGCCTCTGACTGTATCAATTTCATGCGCCAAGACGTTAAGCAGCACTTCGGAATCTGAAGTGGTATTGATATGGCGACGATCTTTTTCAAACAACTTCTGGCGTACTTCGTTGGCATTGGTGAGGTTGCCGTTATGAGCAAGCGTGATACCGAACGGGGAGTTAACGTAGAAAGGTTGAGCTTCTGAGGCACTCGAACTACCCGCAGTAGGATAACGCACATGTCCAATACCCACCGTTCCTTGAAGACGCTGCATGTGTTTTGCTTCAAAGACATCTTTCACTAAACCGTTCGCCTTACGCAGACGGAAACGATTGCTTTCTATGGTACAAATACCAGCGGCATCTTGGCCACGATGCTGCAATACCGTTAACGCGTCATAAATTGACTGGTTTACCAGCGTTGTACCCACGATTCCAACAATACCACACATGTCCTGATCCTCGTTTTGCGACAGTAACTGGCGCTAAATCGCGCCAGAGAGAAAACTTGATGTTGCTTGTAAGTGCTCAAAGAACGGCGCAATGATACGGCTAAATTCCGGTACCAATTGCGAGCTCTTCCACCACTCTGAATTTGGAAATGCGGTAAACGCATCCATAAAAAACAAGGCAGCTGAAACAATCAACACACCACGCAATGCTCCAAAAACAATGCCCAGTACCCGATCAGTTCCAGATAGGCCCGTTTTTTGTACCAATTGAGCAATCACATAGTTAATGATCGCTCCGACAATGAGTGTTGCAACAAACAGTGCTGCGATGGCCGCGCCATTACGAAACATGTCATCTTTGATATTTGAAAAATACACCGCAAGTTTTGCGTAGTATTGGCTGGCAATAAAAAATGCACCGAACCATATCACTAATGACAACGCTTCTTTAGCAAAGCCACGGACTAAACTGATCAATGCCGATAGGCCGATCACACTTAAAATGACAATATCTAACCAATTCATGAGTTCTACATCTTAAGTTGGCGCGCATTTTAACAGAAAAAAACGCGACGCAAACGTTTTCTTATGGGTTTAGTGGTTTAAATTTGAGCAATTGACCTTTTGCACCGGTAATTTTTTCCAGTTCTAAGAGTTGACGCTCAAGCTTGGTTTTGGAAACATCTGGACCAATAATGATCCGAGTGAAGCCATTTTCTTGCTTAGTATGAGCTTGATAACCCCGTTTTTGCAGATCTTTAACCACGGTTTTTGCGTTTTCGGCATTCTTTAATGCCATCAACTGAATGAGCCAAGCACTATCTTGGTAATCATTTCTTTCCGCCGTTTCTTTCACTTTCACAGTGAGTGGCTTGCTCTGCGTTGCTGCATCGCTCTGGTTAGTTTGTGCGATCACTTCCACAGGCGAATCGGGCAACGCGACTTGATCTTCAACGGGGTCGAGAATTTCAAACTTCTCAACTTCGCTGTCTAATTCGGGCTTAATTGGGATGCTGGCGATATCTTCTTTGTAGTGGGTCTTTTTGCCATCCAATACATCAGGTAACACTATCACCCCTATCGCCACCAATATAATTGTTCCTACCAAGCGGCTCTGAAACTTACTTGCCATTTATACTCCTTTGTTCTGCCAGTGCTCTAATACTTCACCCACAGTATGAAACGACCCAACCACGATAATGACATCATTGCTATCGGCTTGTGTCATCGCGGCTTCAAAAGCGCTGACTGGGTTAGCAAACGGTTTAACGCCTGGCTCAAGGTACTGACACAGTTCATTCGCTTGCGCGGCTCTAGGGCCACTTAATGAAGCAGGATACCAAACGTTAGCGATTGATTTCAGTTGATGAAGCGTGGCCTTCACATCTTTATCATGCAGCATGCCAATCACCACATGGACCTTTTTGTGTGCGTAACGCTGTTTGAGCTGCGCCACCAAATATTCGGCCGAATGGGGATTATGTGCAACATCAAGAATGATTTCTGGGCTATCACTGATTTTTTGCATCCGCCCAGCAAGTGTTGCGTTGCTAAGCCCATTGACGATATTGACATCACTCACAGCTAAACCGGAGCAGCCGAGTGCCATTAATGCCGTAGCCGCATTAGGCAAGGGCAAGCGAGGGAGCGGTAAATCAGATAACTCAAATGGACCACTTCGCCAATTCCACGTTGTTTCAGAGGCCAGTTCATAGGAAAACTGAATACCGACTTGGTACATCTCCGCACCAATATCATCGGCATGCGCTGCAACCGTTGGTGGTGGCTTAGGCTGGCCACAAATGGCGGGTTTACCTGCGCGATAAATCCCCGCTTTCTCATAGCCAATAACATTGATGTCATCGCCGAGCCAATCCACGTGATCAATCGCCAAGCTGGTGATCACAGAAACATCGTGATCCACAATATTGGTCGCATCAAGTCGGCCACCTAGCCCAACTTCCAATAAAATGACATCCACCGCTTGCGTTTGAAATAAACGCAGTGCCGCCAATGTACCGAACTCAAATAGGCTTAAACTGATGTCACCCCGTTGCGCTTCAACAAAAGCGAAGGCTTGCGTATGCTGTTCATCGCTGAGCTCAAGCGCATTAATACGCACGCGTTCGTTATAACGGATAAGATGAGGTGAGCTATAAACGCCCACGCGATAACCTGCATCCAATAAAATGGCTTCCATTAATGCACAGGTCGAGCCTTTGCCATTCGTTCCAGCCACGGTAATTACGGTAGGTGCAGGTTTAATAAGATTCGCTTTTTGAGCCACAGCTTGAACACGATCCAAGCCAAGGTCGATAGCGGAGGTATGAATATTCGCTAAATAATCAAGCCACATCGCAAGAGAGGATGTGGCTTGTGGGATAAGGTTTTGAGTCATCTAACGTTTATAACCATTAAGCAGTTAGTGTGTTAGTGCCTACTTTACCCTTTTTCGTGCGCTTCTGGTACAGCGTAATCAGGTTCAATCGGTGAATCATCAACAGAAACGACCAACGGTGAGCTGTGATTGGTCAATTTAGCGATCAATCCCCCCACGCGTTGACGCATTTCACGGCGATCGACAATCATATCAATCGCACCATGCTCAATTAGGAATTCGCTGCGTTGGAAACCTTCAGGTAGATCTTCACGTACCGTTTGTTCGATAACTCGACGACCAGCAAAACCAATCAGTGCTTTAGGTTCACCAATATTGATGTCACCAAGCATCGCTAAACTTGCCGATACGCCACCCATGGTCGGGTCCGTCATCACTGAGATATAAGGTAAGCCTTTGCTTGATAAACGTTCAAGCGCCGCACTGGTTTTTGCCATCTGCATCAATGACATTAACGCTTCTTGCATACGCGCGCCGCCACTGGCAGAAAAGCAGACCAAACCACAGTTGTTTTCTATAGCGGCATCAACAGCTCGTACGAAACGCGCACCAACTACAGACCCCATTGAACCACCCATGAAAGAAAACTCAAAAGCACAAGCAACCAAAGGCATACCCAATAGTTCGCCTTGCATCACCACAAGAGCGTCTTTCTCACCACTGCTTTTTTGAGCGGCTGAAAGGCGTTCTTTATAACGTTTTGAGTCTTTAAACTTGAGTTTATCTTGCGGCTCTAACTCGTCACCAATCTCGACACGATTCTGTTCATCAAGAAAAGTCTCTAAGCGGCGACGTGCTTTCATGCGCATGTGATGATCACATTTAGGGCACACTTCCAAATTACGCTCAAGCTCAGCGTGATATAACACTTGCTCACAAGAAGTACATTTCGTCCAAACCCCTTCAGGGATGGATGCTTTACGCGAAGTTACGATATTGCTTTTTTCTAAAATCTTTTCAAGCCAACTCATGGAAGACCTTTACTCTTAACTCTCTCGCGTGATTGCGAAAGATACAAATTTGGGATTTATGCGTGAGGATTAAAACATATAAAATGCTTAGTGTAGACAAAAAACTGGTTGTACCTATTTTCTGGCTGTCATTTCCACACACGTTACGACTCTGTTTTGGACACTTTACGCGTTATTAGTTCAAATTATCATCTAAAAATAGCGGCCCAAGCGACTCTTTTGGTAAAGAAAATTCTTCTGGATAATCAACAGCAACTAAATATAATCCTTCCGCTTTGGCTGTTGCACCCGCCAGTTTTCTATCTTTGGCTTCAAGCAGCCATTTTATCCATTCGGGAGGCTGCTCACCACGGCCGACAACGATGAGGCTACCGGTAATATTTCGCACCATATGATGGACAAAAGCATTTGCTTTAATGTCGATAACGACATAGTTGCCATGCCGAGTCACATTCAAATGCATGACGTTTCGCCAAGGACTATTCGATTGACAATGCACAGCGCGAAAAGAGGTGAAATCATTTTCGCCCAATAAAAGCTGCCCTGCTTGCTGCATTTTCTCAACGTCTAAATCGCCATGATAATGACTGACACCTGAAGATAATATGCCAGGGCGATAAGCATGATTATAAATGATGTAGCGATAACGGCGTGCTGTAGCCGAAAAGCGAGCGTGAAAATCGCTTGAAACCTCAGTTGCCCAACGAACAGCGATATCTTTTGGTAAATGAGCATTGACACCCATTGTCCAAGCGACCATTTTTCGGCAAGCCGTAGTATCAAAATGTATCACCTGCCCTGTGCCGTGAACCCCTGCATCGGTGCGCCCCGCACACAATACTTCAACCGGATGGTTCGCCACAACTGTGAGTGCTTTTTCTAATTCTTCTTGGACACTTTTAACGTCACGTTGTCGCTGCCAACCATAGTATTGAGAACCATTGTACTCAATACCTAAAGCGATTCTCATCATCTGATTCTCTTTGAAAATGGGTCGGGCAGTATAATCGCAATCAAAAAAAAATTCTAATCGACAAGCCATCTACCCCCGACAACTTTCAATGTGAAGTTCAGGTCATCTGCAAGTCAGAAAAGGCTATTCAATAACAACGAGGCCGTATATTCACGGCCTCGTTTGTTTTTAAGCTCGGCGATTAATGCTGTCAATCAAGGATTTCGCTTCTCGTCGAATATCATCACTACCATCAACAATCGCTTCCTCTAACAGTTTTATCGCCCCTTTATCATCGTTCATCTCGATGTAAATTTTGGCGAGGTCAAGCTTACCCGCCGCCTCAGAGTTATTGTCTACATCGATATCACCAATGTCACCAATCACATCCGGAAATTCACTTAAACCAACATCTAACTTGAGTTCTTCATCTTCAGGGCTGATCCCCTCTTCACCCTCAACTTGAGCCATTAGCTCATCGATGGTCATGTACTGGCTCTTTTGGGCTTCAAAATCATCGAGTTCATCTTGAATTCCCCAGTTTTCATCAAGAATTTGAGGCTCGTCGGTTTGGATATCATCGTTCCAAACGGCAAGCTCTTCTTCAGGCACGTCATCTGGGATGGAAGCTTGTTGATCTGGCGTTAAATTAAAACCGTTCCAATCTTCACCGCCTACCTCTAACATTGCATCAATATTCATACCAGCACTATCAATGGTACGAGCATCTAATGGTCGATCAAAAGAGAATGGCGCAGAGGGTACACTTTCCTCATCTAGCCAATCTTTTAAGGCTTTCTCATCGAACTCCTGTTTTGAAACACTCTGCAATTGGTCTGCTTCATCATCTTCTAAAAGCGGCTGTTGATCTGTTTCTAGTGCTGGTTCGTTAATTGAAGCAAGTGCATCTTCTTCACTGAATTCAGGCAAGGTTTGCTCATCAATCGCTTCAAAACTTTCTTGAGCAACAGGCTCTGACGCCGCTTCTTGAGGCTCGGCTATCGCATCTGCCAGCGCGTCTTCTTCTGTGTATTCTGGCAGCTCAAGATCCGTAAGGTCGCTCTCGTCTTCCTTTTCTTCTTCTAGAGGAGGCTCGTTGATTGAAGCAAGTGCATCTTCTTCACTAAATTCAGGTAAGGATTGCTCGTCAATCGCTTCAAAACTTTCTTGAGCAACAGGCTCTGACACCGCTTCTTGAGGCTCGGCTATCGCATCCGCCAGCGCGTCTTCTTCTGTGTACTCTGGCAGCTCAAGATCCGTAAGGTCGCTCCCGTCTTCCTTTTCTTCTAGAGGAGGCTCGTTAATTGAAGCAAGTGCATCTTCTTCATCGAATTCAGGCAAGGCTTGCTCGTCAATCGCTTCAAAACTTTCTTGAGTAACAGGCTCTGACGCCGCTTCTTGAGGCTCGGCTATCGCATCCGCCAGCGCGTCTTCTTCTGTGTACTCTGGCAGCTCAAGATCCGTAAGTTCGCTCTCGTCTTCCTTTTCTTCTAGAGAAGGCTCGCTAATTGAAGCAAGTGCATCTTCTTCACTAAATTCAGGTAAGGCTTGCTCGTCAATCGCTTCAAAACTTTCTTGAGCAACAGGCTCTGACGCCGTCTCTTGAGGCTCAGCTATCGCATCCGCTAGCGCGTCTTCTTCTGACTGCTCTGGCAGTTGGACTTCGGAAAGCTCGCTCTGTGACTGTTCTTCTAGCGATGGCTCATTAAAGGAAGCAAGGAGATCTTCTTCTTCGAACTCCACTAACTTGTCATCGTGGAGATCATCAACATGGTCCTTTGCCGATGATTCTGCTGAATTGGTTTGAAGCGGCTCAACATCAGCTTGGCTTGGTTCTTCGTCTTCTAGCTCACCAATATCCCAGTCTTCATCTTGTGGAACTCCAAATTCGTTAGGGCTGACTTCTGGTTTGCTAACCTGTGCGGGTTCTATTTTTTCCGGGGATGTCGAGCTGCTTAGAGGTTGCTCCTCATTCGGCTTCAGATCCGGATAACTTGCCCCTTCAATTTCTGGGTTAAAATCAAATGAGTCGTCGATAAATTCTTCATCGATGTCGCCATCAATCACTCCCATCTGTTCATCATCCAGTAGAGGATCTTTTTCAGGAGCGGCACTTAGCAGATCGTCAATGAAGATGTCGCTGTTAAACTCGGAATCTTCAACGCTATCGTTTTCATTATCCAACAACTCACTATTTTGCTGTTCGGTCTCTTCGATATTCTGAGCATGCTGCTCGATTTCCAGCAACTCTTCAAATAATGCCGTACCATCTTCTTCAGCGAGACTATCCTTATCTTCAGCACCTTCTTGCTCTTGGTCTGCCTTTTCAAACTCAAGTGATTCAGAACCATTGTCAGTAAATAGTTCGTCCAATAGCTCTGTACTATTCTCATCCAGCTCGGTTTCAATGTCGGATTCCGTAGCTTCTTCACCCAATAACTCATACAGAGTTTGATCACCAGTGAAGTCAACATCATCAATATCTTCTTCGCTCGAAGCGATGTCTTTATCGGGCTGCACAAGTTCTTCAAGTAAGTCGGTGCTTTCCGATAAGTCTGTCTTGCTCTCTTCATCATCACCGAGTAGCTCATCGAGCAGTTCGACACTGTCGCTATCAATTGCTAGGACGTCTTCATCTTGCTCTTCTAATAATTCATCCAGCAGCGCTGTTTCAGTGGAGGAATCAGTTTCTATTGAGGTGAGGTCAGATTGCGCTTCAATCGTTGCGAATAGATCATCAAGTTCACTATCCGACGCTAGCTCTGCTTCTTTTAAATCGAAGTTACCGCCGGTTTTTGCTAGCTCGGGCTCTTCTGAATCCAAGTTGAAATCATCTTCGGACTCATCCAATAATGAATCAAAGTCAAAACTATCATGATGATCGTCATCACTATTGGCGGCAAACAAATCGTCAAGTAGCGATTGATCTAAAGTATCGCTTCCGAGATCTTCAGCTTTATCATCTCCAGCCAATAACGCGTCAATGTCGTCTTCAGAAATGGAATCATCATCATCGGATAAATCAAATTCTGTTTCGCCGTCATCTTCATCTAATAACGCTTCGTCTAAAGCTCGCGCCATCTCATCGAGACCGACAGCTTTTTCGTCAGCACCAACACTGATGCCGTTACTGCTAGCGGTCAAATCTTCTAAATCCGCAGCAAGATCACCATCATCGCCGATACTCGCAAATGGGTCTTCGCCATCTTCACCTTCGAGGTTGAAGTCTAAATCTGTATCGTCTAAATCGGCAAAAATGTCCGATTCTTGTTCAGCATTGTCATCGATTTCATCATCCAGTGTGATGTCGTCACCAAATAACTTCTCACTATCATCAGACTCACCAAACAAGTCATCATCCAGCATTAAATCATCGTCAATATCTTCAAGGCTGCCAGCAGCCATTGGCGTTATAGGCTCTTGATTACCTTGAGTGACAACAGGCTGCTCCGTTGGCTTGGATCGGCGGCCAAGCAACATCACAACCAGTAAACCAATTAACAGGCCAGGAATAAGGGCGAGAGCGGCGACCAGCCAAGAGTTGGAAAGCAGTTGATCAAGTGCACTTGGTGCAAGCTTTTGCGCCTCTAATGCTTTCCTACGTTCTTCATCAAGTAGCTTTTCAACTTCAGAGCGAATGCGGTTTTCGTCACCGAGTTCTCCTTTAAGTGCATCGACTTCAGATTGAACATCTGCCAGCATCAAACGTAACTTATGATTTTTCTCTTCAAGCGCCAGTAATTCAGTATCAGATTTCGCAACTTGTGTGCCAATATCTTTTAGCACAGGTTCACTCTTCGTCTTTTCAACAACTGGTTGAGCGACAGTAGAGGCAATTGTTTTTTCAGGCAAAGCTGTAGAAGCAGCAGTAACAGGCGCTGTTGGCTGCGCCGTATTAGCATTCAATTTGGCTTGATGCGCGGCCATGATATTGACCGCTTCTTGGGTGGGCGCACTATTTACCTGTGCCAATGATGGAACACGTAAGTTGCTACCTGGGATCAAACTGTGAATATTTTGATTTTCGAACGCCTGAGGGTTTAGCCGATAAATGGCCAGCAGGGTTTGTTGTACAGTGACGTTATTCGATGGACGTAGTCGAGTGGCAATAGACCACAAAGTGTCGCTGTCTAAGGTTGGCCCAAAAAACGTCGATGGTTGGCTATTAGCCTGCTGAAGATTACGAGTTTGAGTGAGATTTTCTGAAAATTGAGGAGAAGACTGGATCTCACCATTCGGCCCAACCAGGCGAATGCTCTCGGCACTAACGATAGAAGTCTGAGTCACGGCAACCATTGCTATCGGCAACAGTAGACGCTGAAAAATTTGACGCATATAAGGCTCAGCTATGTGCTTGGAATAAATAAATACGATGATCTGTTTAATATATCGGATAACGCTAGCAAAACTATAGGACGCAAGGTAAAAAATGTGTCACGACTACGATAATCGCAGGAATCTCACACATTTTTCCCCGCTAAGTGAGCTTGCTCAGACAAAAACAGTACCATAATAAAAAGAAAGGCCAGCATTGGCTGACCTTTTTAAATAGTACTTAAGCTTACTCTGCGTCTATTTTTGCCCAAGTGTCACGTAGCCCCACTGTGCGGTTAAAAACCAACGCTTCTGGTTTAGAATCTTTCGAGTCAGCACAGAAATAACCCATGCGCTCAAACTGATAACCTTGTTCTGCGCCCGCAGCAGCCAAACTAGGCTCAACAAAACCATTAATTTTAACCAATGAATCTGGGTTAATGGTTTCGGCAAAGTTGTCAGCCGCCGCCGGGTTGGGAACGGTAAATAGGCGATCATACAAACGAATTTCAGCTGGCAAGGCTTTATCGGCGGATACCCAATGAATAACACCTTTTACTTTGCGTCCATCAGCCGGGTTTTTACCCAGAGTATCCACATCGTAAGTGCAGAATATTGTCGTAATATTGCCTTGTGCATCTTTTTCAATGCGCTCTGCTTTTATTACGTAAGCGCCGCGTAAGCGAACTTCTTTGCCTAGCACTAAACGTTTGTATTTCTTGTTGCCTTCTTCACGGAAATCTTCACGTTCAATCCACAATTCGCGAGTAAATGGAACTTCACGTTCGCCCATTTCAGGCTTGTTTGGATGATTTGCCAGCGTTAACGTCTCGACTTTACCCGCCTCAAAGTTTTCTATCACCACTTTTACAGGGTCAAGAACCGCCATGGCGCGAGGCGCATGTTCGTTTAAGTCTTCACGGATACAAGACTCTAACGAACTGAATTCGATCATATTTTCCTGTTTTGTCACACCTATGCGTTTGCAAAACTCACGAATCGATGCTGGTGTGAATCCACGGCGGCGTAAACCTGAAATCGTCGGCATACGTGGGTCATCCCAACCATCCACTAATTTTTCCGTAACCAGCTGGTTTAGTTTACGCTTAGACATTACCGTGTATTCAAGGTTTAAACGGCTAAACTCATACTGATGTGGTCGACAATCAATCGTGATATTTTCCAACACCCAATCGTACAGACGGCGGTTATCTTGAAACTCTAGGGTACAAATTGAGTGCGTGATCCCTTCCAAGGCATCCGAGATACAGTGGGTAAAATCGTACATTGGATAAATGCACCATTTATTACCCGTTTGGTGATGCTCTGCGAAACGAACACGGTAAAGCACAGGATCGCGCATCACCATAAAGGATGACGCCATGTCAATCTTGGCACGTAAACACGCTTTGCCTTCTTCGAAACCACCAGCGCGCATTTTCTCAAATAGCGCTAGGTTTTCTTCAATGCTGCGATCGCGGTACGGACTTGGCTTACCTGCTTGAGTCAATGTACCTCGATATTCACGGATCTCTTCTGGACTGAGCTCTTCAACATAAGCCAGACCTTTTTGGATCAACTCAACCGCGTATTGGTATAATTTGTCAAAATAATCTGACGAATAACAAACATCACCAGACCATTGGAAGCCGAGCCATTTCACGTCGGCTTTGATTGACTCAACGTACTCCATATCTTCTTTTTCAGGGTTTGTATCGTCAAAACGTAAATTACACTGTCCCTGATAGTCCTGAGCAATACCAAAGTTTAAGCAGATAGATTTAGCATGACCGATGTGCAGGTAACCATTTGGCTCGGGCGGAAAACGAGTATGCACACTTGTGTGTTTGCCATCCGCTAAATCTTTATCAATGATTTGGCGAATAAAATTCGATGGACGAGCCTCAGCTTCACTCATCTATAGCACCTCAAAATTATTTAGTATCGTCAGAAGATTTTTCTGTATGTAAGAGCAGTAATGCTTGCAGAAACAGAAAGTTTGTCGCTAATGATCCACAATTATCCGCTCTTGCACAATAAAAAGTGGGCATTTCCTGCGATTATTTCAAGACATTGCCTTTTGTCTGGCTAGGCTAAGCAAAATTTCAGGCAAAGGGCGTAAGAAATAGGCAAAAGCTACCTTTGTGGGCAGCCTTAAATTTGAATAGCGCTCATTTGATGAATAAGAAAAACCTCTGCATGAAGCAGAGGCTTTAAAATAACCTAATCATCCGTTGCGATTAAGACTAAGGAAGTTTCACGCTAGAAAGATCTTCGTTTGGGCTGACAGCTTTCATTTCACTGGCAACAATCTCAGCCAAAGGACCTAATATAACTTGTAGGTTGTTCTCACCCAATTTAACTACACCTTTCGCACCAAGCTTCTTAAGAACATCTTCGTTAGCCACAGTACGGTCTTTTAGGGTAAGACGTAGACGAGTGATACAAGCATCGATTGATGTCAGGTTATCGTGACCACCAAGTGCCTTTAGGTATTGACGAGCTAGGTCACCTTTTACCGATTCACCAGTTGGACCCGCCACTTCGTCGTCATCTTCACGACCTGGCGATTTCAAGTTGAAAGCGCGGATAGCGAAGCTGAAAGTGAAAAAGTATAGAGCACCAAAACCAAGACCGATTAGTAGAAGTACTAGTGGTTTAGTCGCTAGGCCCCAATTTAGTAGGAAGTCGATTAGACCTGCAGAGAAGCCGAAGCCGTGCAGAGTACCAAACATGTTAGCTACCACAAGAGATAGGCCAGTAAACACAGCGTGCATTGCATATAGAGCTGGCGCTAGGAACACAAACATGAACTCTAAAGGCTCTGTAATACCTGTTAGGAATGAACAGAATGCTACTGAGAATAGTGCTCCACCGACTTGGTGACGTTTTTCAGCAGGTGCCGCTAGGTACATTGCAAGGGCAGCACCAGGTAGACCAAACATCATTACTGGGAAGAATCCGTTCATGAATACGCCAGCAGATTTGTCTCCACCAAAGAAGCGGTGTAGGTCACCAGACTTGATGGTTTCAGTTACAGTGTTAACAGTTGCTGTAATTTCAGGCGTTACAGAGTTAACAAAGTTAAAGGTGTACTCTTGGCCAGCAACTAAAGTTTTCGCTAGAGCAGGATCAACACACAGCTGTTTTAGCGATGGTAGAGCTTGACTAGCAGCAGAGGCGCTAGAGATGATGATCTCTTGACAAGAACCCATACCGAACCAGAAATAAGAATTCAGTACATGGTGTAAGCCTACAGGGATCAGTGCACGGTTAAGAGTACCGTATACGAATTGACCAAGAGAGCCTGAAGTTGATACTGCGTGAGCTAAAGCATCAAGACCGCCTTGAATTGAAGGCCATACAACCCCCATTACCGCACCCATCACTAGAGCAAACAGACCAGCCATGATAGGAACTAGACGTTTACCTGCAAAGAATGCCAACCACTCAGGAAGACGTGTCATGTGGAAAGCGTTGTAAGAGTGACCAGCGATGATACCTGCAATGATACCACCAAAGAATGACATGTTAACGCTTGCGTCGATTGTTGCTGCTGTAGCAGTTAGTACGAAGTAAGCAACCGCACCGGCAAGACCTGCAGCACCGTTACCGTCTTTAGAGAGACCGATTGCGATACCTAAACCAAATAGTAGCGGTAGTTGGCTGAAGATCGCATTACCAGCTGCTGCCATAAATGCGATGTCTAGTAGATCTGGTTGACCTAGTCGTAGTAGAAGCGCCGCAACTGGTAGTGTTGCGATAGGTAGCATAAGCGCTTTACCTAGCTTCTGTGCATATCCAAGAATATTCACCTTAAGTTCCCCCTATAGGATTTAGGATTTTTTGTATTTGGTTGAGCCACTTATTTTAGTCGCTCAATTTAGTCAAACTCAGTTTATGATATTAATTTTGCTCCGCAAATTAAAACCTTATCATTTGTGATCATAATC